>JAYSMB010000573.1:0-6442 GCA_043725065.1 Burkholderiales bacterium | reverse complement strand
CTTTTTCCCGTGGGGGCCGCCTTCGTGGCGGATGGCGACGACCGAAGGCTCGTCGAGCACGATGCCCTTGCCACGCACATAGATCAGCGTGTTGGCGGTGCCGAGGTCGATGGCGAGGTCCGTCGAAAAATAGCGACGAAAGGATCCGAACATGGTCAGGGAGTTGTGGCGTCGGGCGAGGGTCGGAACCTGTCTCGTGGCGGGAGGCAAATCGGATGACGCCGAGCCCTTCGCAGCGGCGACGAGGGCTGTGAATTAACCGGGGATAATAACCCATGCCTCCCGGCATAACGACGTTTGAAAAACCTCGTTTCACCTTGCGCGGCCCGACCGCGACCGCCTTCCCGAGCCCATGGCCCTGACCCCCACCGACGTGCGCCGCATTGCCGAGCTGGCGCGCCTCGATCTCGGCGCCGCTGAAGAAGCGCGCATGCTCGAGCAGATCAACAGTTTTTTTCGCATCGTCGAGCTGATGAGCCAGGTCGATACCAGCGGCGTCGAGCCGCTCTATACGCCGCTGGCCGCAGTGAGCGACGCGCACCTGCGGCTGCGCGAAGACGTGGTGACCGAGGGCGACGAGCGGACGGCGAATCAGCGCAGCGCGCCAGCCATCGCGGGCGGCTTGTTCCTCGTTCCCCGAGTCATCGAATGACTGGCGAACCGCATACGCTCGGCGTCGCCGCGCTCGGCCGCGCATTGCAGGACAGGCAGGTCTCCAGCGTCGAAGTCACGACACATCTGCTCGCACGGCTTGCCGCGCACGAACATCTCGGCGTGGTGCTGGCCAGCGACCCCGAGCGCGCCCTCGACCAGGCGCGCGCCGCCGACGCCCGCATCGCCGCCGGCGACAGCGGTCGGCTCGTCGGCGTGCCGATCGCGCATAAGGACATCTTCGTCACCCGCGACCTGCCGACCACCGCCGGCTCGCGCATGCTGGCCGGCTACCGCAGCCCGTTCGATGCCACCGTCGTCGCCCGTCTCGCCGAGGCCGGCACGGTGACGCTCGGCAAGCTCAACTGCGACGAGTTCGCGATGGGCTCGAGCAACGAGAACTCGGCCTGGAAAGTCGTGAAGAACCCATGGGACGAGGCCCGGGTTCCGGGCGGATCGTCGGGCGGCTCGGCCGCCTCGGTCGCGGCGCGCCTGCTGCCTGCGGCCACCGGCACCGATACGGGAGGATCGATCCGCCAGCCGGCGAGCTTTTGCGGCATCACCGGCATCAAGCCGACCTATGGCGTGTGCTCGCGCTACGGAATGATCGCGTTCGCATCGAGCCTCGACCAGGCCGGTCCGCTGGCGCGCAGCGGCGAGGATTGCGCGCTGCTGCTCTCGGCGATGAGCGGCTTCGATACGCGCGATTCGACCAGCGCCGAACGGCCGCCGCAGGACTACTGCGCGGCGCTGGTGCGCGGCCGCGAAGGCGCGTCGCCCCGCCGGCCCTTGCAGGGCTTGCGGATCGGCGTGGCGAAGGAGTTCTTTCCGGCTGCACTGGCCGGCGACGTCGAGACCGCGTTGCGCGCCGCCCTGACCGAGTTCGAGCGCCTGGGCGCGACGCTCGTCGACGTGAGCCTGCCGCGCACCGAGCTCGCGATCCCCGTCTACTACCTGATCGCGCCGGCCGAAGCGTCGTCGAATCTGTCGCGCTTCGACGGTGTTCGCTACGGCCACCGGGCCGAGCACTACGCCGACCTGCGGGGCCTCTACAAGGCCAGCCGCAGCGAAGGCTTCGGCGCCGAGGTCAAGCGCCGGATCATGATCGGCACCTACGTGCTTTCGCACGGCTACTACGACGCCTACTACCTGCAGGCGCAAAAGCTCCGGCGCATGATCGCCGACGACTTTCAAGCCTGTTTCCGCCAGTGTGACCTGATCGCCGGGCCGGTCGCGCCCACGGTCGCGTGGAAGCTTGGCGCGAAGAGCGACGACCCGGTCGCCAACTACCTGGCCGACATCTTCACGCTGCCGGCCAGTCTGGCCGGACTGCCGGGCATGAGCATTCCCGCGGGCTTCGGCGCGGGCGGCATGCCGGTCGGGCTGCAACTCATGGCCAACTACTTCGACGAAGGCCGCTTGCTGCACGCGGCGCATGCTTTTCAGCAGTCGACCGACTGGCACACGCGCGCGCCCTCACCCCAGCCCTCTCCCGCAAGCGGGCGAGGGAGCCCGCCATGAGCCCCGCCCGGCCGCCCGAAGGGGCTCATTCCCGCGCGGCGGGACCGGCCGAAGGCCGCTGGGTGCGCCGATGAGTGCGCTCATCCGCGGCTACGAGATCGTGATCGGCATCGAGACCCACACCCAACTCTCGACCGTATCGAAGATCTTCAGCGGCGCGTCGACCGCCTTCGGTGCGGCGCCGAACACGCAGGCCTCCGCGGTCGATCTCGCTTTGCCCGGCACGCTGCCGGTCGCCAACCGCGGCGCCGTCGAGCGGGCGATCCGCTTCGGCCTGGCGGTCGGAGCCACGGTCGCGCCCCTCTCGATCTTCGCGCGCAAGAACTACTTCTATCCCGATCTGCCCAAGGGCTACCAGATCAGCCAGTACGAGACCCCAGTGGTACAGGGCGGCTGGGTCGAGTTCTTCGTCGCCGAGCAGCTCCATCGGGTCAACCTGACGCGCGCCCATCTGGAAGAAGACGCGGGCAAATCGATCCACGGCATCGCCCGGTCTGAAGACGACGCAGCCGCACCGAAGGGGGCACCGCTCGACTTCGCCGGCGACTGGACCGGCGTTGACCTGAACCGCGCCGGGACACCGTTGCTCGAGATCGTCACCGAGCCCGACATGCGTTCGAGCGCCGAAGCGGTCGAATACGCGAAGGCGCTGCACGCGCTCGTCGTCTGGCTCGGCATCTGCGACGGCAACATGCAGGAAGGCAGCTTTCGCTGCGACGCCAACGTCTCGGTGCGGCGTCCCGGCGCGCCCTTCGGCACTCGACGCGAGATCAAGAACCTGAACAGCTTTCGCTTCATGCAGCAGGCGATCGACTACGAGGTGCAATGGCAGATCGACCTGCTCGAAGATGGTGGCCGTGTGCAGCAGGCGACCGTCCTGTTCGACCCCGAGCACGGCGAGACGCGGGCGATGCGCTCGAAGGAAGACGCGCACGACTACCGCTATTTCCCCGATCCCGACCTGCCGCCGCTGGCGATCTCGGCCGACTGGATCGAGCGTGTTCGCGCCGACATGCCCGAATTGCCACGCGAGATGGCGGCGCGCTTGCGAGCCGACTTCGGGCTCGACGAATACGACGCCCGGATGATGACGCACGCGAAAGACTTCGCGGCGTACTTCGAAGCGGCGGCGAAGCGGAGCGGCCAACCGAAGCTGGTCGCCAACTGGATGATGGGCGAGGTCTCGCGGCGCATGAATGCGGGCGCCATCACGACGATTCCGATACCGGCGGCGCAGCTCGCCGTGCTGGTCTCGCGGATCGCCGATTCGACCATCTCCAACAACGCCGCTCGCCAGGTCTTCGACGCGCTCTGGCAAGACCCGCAAGACAATGTCGACGCGGTCATCGACGCCAAAGGCCTGCGCCAGATGCGTGATACGGGCGAGCTGGAACGCGTGGTCGCCGAAGTGATCGCAGCCAATCCCAAGTCGGTCGAGGAGTTTCGCGCCGGCAAAGAAAAGGCCTTCAACGCGCTGGTCGGCCAGGCGATGAAGACGACCCGAGGCAAGGGCGACCCGGCGCAGCTGAACGCGTTGTTGCGCGCCCGGCTCGTCGCGAAGGAATAGCTTCTCGGGACAGCGCGACGCGCGCTATTTCAGGGCGGCCTTCTGCCCCGGCGGTGGCGGCGGCGGCGCGATCGGCCCGAGCGAGCCGGCCGGTGTACCGGCCCACAGCTTCTTCAGGCGCGCGAGTTCGGCGTCGTAGAGGCCGTTGATTCGCACGACCTCGCCTTGCTGGTTCTGCACCAGTGCTTTCTGCGCGTCGAGCGCGGCGTCGTTGGCGTCGAGGCCGGACTTCAGCTTGGCCGGCAGGCTCTTGCCGACGTAGAACTCGGCTTCATCGAGCAAGGGCTTGCGTTCGGCCTTGAGCAAGGTGATTCGCGCCTCGGAGATGCGTACCGAATTGCCGACGTCGTCGAGCGCCTTCGCGCGTGCCTTGGCATGCGCGGCCTCGTCCGGAAAGCGACCGAGAAGGTTACGGTCGCGGCGGATGGCGTCATTTTTGGCGGCTCGCTCTGCGGCGGCCTCGCGTTCGCGCTGTTCCTGCGCGGCTCGTTCGTCGGCGGTCGGCGTCGGCGGGACGACCCGGTTGGGCGACCCATCGGCATTGAGAACGCGCTGGTCGCGGTTGCTGCACTCGGGTATCGGCCGATCCGAGGTCAGTTTCTTGCCGTTGGCGTCGATGCAGGTGTAGATCGGCGGGCGAGGCGCGGTTTGCGACCACGCCGCAGCACCGAGCGAACCCGCGACGACAAGGACGGCGGCGCAGCGGGCCACCGACGCGGCACGCCGGGGCGAAGGCTCGGCGATGGCGCGGCTCGCAGTCGCCTCAAGCCCCGTATCGTTCACGGTAGCGCGCGACAGCGTCGAAGTGGGTGGCAAGCGGCGAGTCGTCATCCGAGTTCAGAAATTCCATCAGGTCGGCGAGCGTGGCAATGGCGATCACCGGCAATCCATGATCCCGTTCGAAGTCAGTGACGGCCGATTGTGCGGAAAGCTTGTCGTCGGTACCGCCGCGCTCCATACGATCGAGCGCGATCAGAACGGCCACCGGCATCGCGCCCTCGCGACGGATCAGTTCGACCGATTCGCGCTTGGACGCGCCATCGCTGATCACATCATCGACGATCACGGTACGGCCGCGCAACGGTGCGCCGACCACGATGCCGCCTTCACCGTGATCTTTTGCTTCCTTGCGGTTGTAGGCGAAGGGCACGGCGCGGCCGCGCAGGCCGAATTCGATGGCGATGGCGGCCGCCAGAGTGATTCCCTTGTAGGCCGGCCCGAACAGCATGTCGAACTCGAGACCCGACGCGGCCAGGCGCCGCGCATAGAATTCGGCGAGGCGCAACAACTTGGCGCCATCGTCGAACAGGCCCGCGTTGAAGAAGTACGGCGAAAGCCGCCCCGCCTTGGTCCTGAACTCGCCGAAGCGCAACACGCCGGCATCGACCGCGAACTCCACGAACTCGCGCGCCACGTGGTGGTCGGGGGTTTCGACACTCATGCGGGGCCCTCGGTGTTTCGACTCGTCTCGCTGAACCTGAACGGCATCCGCTCGGCGGCGGCCAAGGGCTTCGAGGCCTGGGCCGAGGGAGTGGGCGCCGATTGTATGGGTGTGCAAGAGGTCAAATGCCAGGCCGACACGGTCGAAGGGCGCTTCGACAAAGTCGCTGGAATGAAGGGCCATTTCCACTTCGCCGAAAAGAAGGGCTACTCGGGCGTCGGTCTCTACAGCCGCAAGAAGCCGAGCGCGGTTCGGCTCGGCTTCGGCGACAAGGAATTCGACGCGGAAGGCCGCTACGTCGAGGCGCGCTTCGACCGCCCGGCGCGCAAGAAGATGCCCGAGTTCAGCATCGTCAGCTGCTACTTTCCGAGCGGCTCGTCGGGCGAGCACCGACAGGCGGCGAAATTCCGCTTTCTGGACCGGATGGCGCCGTATCTCGAAAAGCTCGGCAAGTCGCGCGAAGTGATCCTGATCGGAGACATCAACATCGCGCACAAGGAGATCGACCTCAAGAACTGGAAGGGCAACCGCAAGAACAGCGGCTTCCTGCCGGAAGAACGGGCCTGGATGACGCGCCTGTTCGAGGAACTGGGCTTCGTCGACGTGTTTCGCACGCTCAACCCGCACCCCGAGCAGTACACCTGGTGGAGCAACCGCGGCCAGGCCTGGGCGAAGAACGTGGGCTGGCGCCTCGACTACCACATGGCCACACCGAAGGTCGCCGCGCTCGCGAAGAGCGAGCACATCTATCTCGAGAAGCGCTTCAGCGACCACGCGCCGCTCGTCATCGACTACGACTTCACGCTTTAGGACAAACCCATGAACCTGCAATCCATCGAGATCGAGACCGCGCCGAACCCAACCGCGAGCTTCATCATCCTGCACGGCCTGGGCGCCGACGGCAACGACTTTGTCTCCCTCGTCGACGAGCTCGACCTGAAGAGCGTCGGCCCGGTGCGCTTCGTCTTCCCGCACGCGCCGACGCGGCCGGTGACGCTCAACGGCGGCCACGTGATGCGCGCCTGGTACGACATCTTCGGCCTGGACGCGAGGGAACGGCGCGAGGACGAAGCCGGCTTGCGCGAATCGCAGGCGCTGGTGGAAGGCCTGATCGCCAAGGAAAAGGCGCGCGGAGTTGCCGCAAACCGGATCGTGCTCGCCGGCTTCAGCCAGGGCTGCGCCATGGCGTTGCACACCGGTCTGCGCCTGCCACACCAGCTGGCCGGCATCATGGCGCTGTCGGGCTACTTGCCGCTGGCAGA
>JAYSMB010000572.1:0-7481 GCA_043725065.1 Burkholderiales bacterium | reverse complement strand
AGTCCTTATCAGGACCGCAGCCGCGCCCTTCCTTGATCTCCTGGTCCATGCAGCGCGAGACGAAGTCGCGCGGCGCCAGGTCCTTCAGGGTCGGCGCGTAGCGCTCCATGAAGCGCTCGCCGTCGCTGTTGCGCAGGATCGCGCCTTCGCCGCGGCAGCCTTCGGTGAGCAGCACGCCTGCGCCGTACACGCCGGTCGGGTGGAACTGCCAGAACTCCATGTCCTCGAGCGGCAGGCCGGCGCGCGCCGCCATGCCGAGGCCGTCGCCGGTGTTGATGAAGGCATTGGTCGACGCGGCGAAGATGCGGCCGGCGCCGCCGGTGGCCAGCATCACGGCCTTGGCCTGCAGGATGTGCAGTTGGCCGGTTTCCATCTCGAGCGCGGTCACGCCGACGACCGCGCCCTCGGCGTCGCGGATCAGGTCGAGCGCCATCCACTCGACGAAGAAATGCGTCTTCGCCTTGACGTTCTGCTGATACAGCGTGTGCAGCATCGCGTGGCCGGTCCGGTCGGCGGCGGCGCAGGCGCGCTGCACCGGCTTTTCACCATAGTTCGCGGTGTGGCCGCCGAACGGGCGCTGGTAGATCGTGCCGTCGGGGTTGCGGTCGAACGGCATGCCCTGGTGCTCGAGCTCGTAGACAACGTTCGGCGCTTCGCGGCACATGAACTCGATCGCGTCCTGGTCGCCGAGCCAGTCGGAGCCCTTGACGGTGTCGTAGAAGTGGAAGTGCCAGTTGTCCTCGCTCATGTTGCCGAGCGAGGCGCCGATGCCGCCTTGCGCCGCCACCGTGTGCGAGCGAGTCGGGAACACCTTGGACAACACGGTGACCTTGAGGCCGGCGCGCGCCAGCCGCAACGAGGCCTGCATGCCGGAGCCACCCGCGCCGACGATGACGACGTCGAAGCGGCGCGTCGGCACCGAAAAAGTCACGATCGCGGGGCCGGCCATCACAGTCTCCAGAGAACCTGGATCGCCCAACCGGCGCAGCCGACCAGCCAGACGATCGTCAGCACGTCGAGGCCGAGGCGAACGCCCATCGACTTCACGTAGTCCATCCAGATGTCGCGTACGCCGACCCAGACGTGCCAGAGCAGCGAGACGATGACCATGAAGGTCAGCACCTTCATCCACTGGTGGGCGAAGATCGCCGACCAACTGTAGTAGTCGAGCGGCCCGGGCATCAGCACCTGGACCACAACGGCGACCGTGAAGATCGCCATGATGAGCGCCGTGACACGCTGCGAAAGCCAGTCGCGCAGGCCGTAGTGCGCGCCGACGACGAGCCGCTTGGAACCGAAAGTGGTGGCCATCGCGCGCCCTTAGAAAAGCGAGAAGAGCTTGGCGCCGAGCACGAGCGTGAGCAGCGTGCTGAGGCCGATCGCGGCGAGCGCCGAATGGCGGCCGAACTCGAGGCCGACCGCGTGCGTCGCGTCCATCCACAGGTGGCGCAGGCCGCCACAGAAGTGCTGCAGGTAGGCCCAGATCAGGGCGAAGGCGACCAGCTTGAAGAACCAGCCCGGCACGCCGCCGACGCCATAGGCGAAGAGGCCGGTGAACTGCTCGAACGACACTTCCGAGCTGAGGCTCGTGTCGAACATCCAGATCGCGAACGGCAGCAGCACGAACATCAGCGCGCCGCTGATTCGATGCAGGATCGAGACCCATCCGGCAGCCGGCAGGCGATACGATGCGAGCTGGGTGACGTGGATGTTGCGATAGACCGGCCGAACCTTGAGCGGTTGTTCTTTCAGCGATGTGACCATTTCCAGCCTTTTTCTGTCGATAGCGAAGCCGCCGCGCGCAGCCTGTCGATTTTATTGCAACGCAACAGACTTTAACCGCGCCGGCCCGCACCCGCCCACCTGCCGCCCTTCCACCCCTTTGTTTTCGGAGCTTCCATGAGCAAATCCCCCGTCCGCGTCGCGGTCACCGGCGCCGCTGGTCAGATCGGTTACGCCATCGTCTTTCGCATCGCCTCGGGCGAAATGCTCGGCCAGGACCAGCCGGTCATCCTCAGCCTGCTCGAGGTGCCGATGGAAAAGCCGCAGCAGGCGCTGCAAGGCGTGATGATGGAACTGCAGGACTGCGCATTTCCGCTGCTGGCCGGCATGGAGGCGCACGGCGACCCGATGACGGCCTTCAAGGATGCCGACTACGCTTTGTTGATCGGCTCCAGGCCGCGCGGCCCCGGCATGGAGCGCGCCGAGTTGCTCGCCGTCAACGCCGAGATCTTCACCGCGCAGGGCAAGGCGCTCGACGCCGTGGCCAAGCGGAACGTGAAGGTGCTGGTGGTGGGCAACCCGGCCAACACGAATGCCTACATCGCGATGAAGAGCGCGCCCGGCCTGCCGCGCGAGAACTTCACCGCCATGCTGCGCCTGGACCACAACCGCGCGCTCAGCCAGGTCGCCGCCAAGACCGGCAAGCCGGTGGCCGAGATCGAGAAGCTGGCGGTCTGGGGCAACCACTCGCCGACCATGTATGCCGACTACCGCTTTGCGACGATCGGCGGCGCCAGCGTCAAGGACATGATCGGCGATCCAGCCTGGAACGCCGGCACCTTCCTGCCCACCGTCGGCAAGCGCGGCGCGGCGATCATCGCGGCGCGCGGCGTCTCGTCCGCGGCGTCCGCCGCCAACGCGGCCATCGACCACATGCGCGACTGGGCGCTCGGGAGCCACGGCAAATGGGTGACGATGGGCGTGCCGTCCGACGGGCTCTATGGCATTCCCAAAGACACGATGTTCGGCTTTCCGGTGACCACCGAGAACGGCACGTACAAGGTCGTCGAGGGTCTGCCCATCGACGCCTTCAGCCGGGAGCGCATCGATATCACGCTCAAGGAACTGCGGGACGAGCAGGCCGGCGTCGCGCACCTGCTCTGAAGCGCAGCGCGCACCCGGCATGACGTCGCCGCAGCAAGCGCTGTTCGACGCGGACGAGCCAGCCACCGCGCTGCCCGTCTGCGATCACTACGCCGGCGTCGAGGCGCGCATGTTGAAGAGCCTGGCGCTGCAGGCCGAACTCGGACCGGTGTTCGACGTGACGCTCGACTGCGAGGACGGCGCACCGGTCGGCGGCGAGGCCGAGCATGCGCAGCTCGTGGCCGGGATGGTCATGTCGGCGCGCAATGTCCATGGCCGTTGCGGCGTGCGCGTTCATCCGGTCGACCACGCCGCGTTCGGCGGCGACGTGGCCACCATCGTCGGCGCGGCGCACTCGCGGCTGGCCTACGTCATGCTGCCCAAGATCGACAGCGTGGCCGATGTCGCGCGGGCGGCCGAGGCCATCGACGCCGCATCCGGCGGCACGACGATCCCGCTGCACGCGCTCATCGAAACCCATGGCGCCCTGCGCGAAGTGGCGGCGATCGCGGCCCATCCACGCATCGAGTCGATTTCGTTCGGCTTGATGGATTTCGTCTCCGCCCATCGCGGCGCGATCCCGGCGGCGGCGATGTCGGCCAAGGGGCAGTTCACGCACCCGCTGGTGGTTCGCGCCAAGCTCGAGATCGCGGCCGCCTGCCACGGTTTCGCGAAGACGCCTTCGCATTGCGTCGTCACCGAATTCAACGACACGGTCACCGTCGCGCAGGCAGCGAAGCGCGCCGCGCGCGAGTTCGGCTACACGCGGATGTGGAGCATCCATCCGAGCCAGATCCCGATCATCGTTGCGGCCTTCGCGCCCGACCCGGCAGACGTGGAAGAAGCCGTCGCCATCATCGACGCGGCCGCGGCCGCGGCCTGGGCGCCGATCCAGCACGCCGGCGTCCTTCACGATCGCGCCAGCTACCGCTACTGGTGGCGCCTGCTGGTTCGCGCGCGGCGCACCGGCATGGCCTTGCCGAAGCACGTCGACCGGTACTTCATCGCCGAAGATCGCGTGCCGACCTCGTGAACGTGCGCCTGAAGCCGTGACGCAATTCCCGCCGCGGCCCGTAACCGGCGGTAAGGTGGCGGTCCGCGGCGAAATCGCTGAACCACAATGACGGCCGCGCTGACTGCCGGAGACAACACATGCTCGCACGCCCCTGCCCCAATCGAATCCTTTCTGCGCTCGCGATCCTGCTCGCCAGCGCGGTCGCGTTTCCGGTCGCCGCTCAAACGGCGCCGGCGCCCAAGCCGGCCGCCAAGGCGCCGCCCAAGGCGGTGAAGGCGGCCGTGCCCGACTTCGCCGTTCCCGACGCCCCGCCCGACCAGGTCAAAGCCGCCGAAATGGTCTACTATGGCCGCTACGACTGCGAGTTCAACCTGACCGTCGATATCAACCAGAGCCCGAAGCATTCGGCCTATGTCGACGTCAAGCACGGCAAGGGCGAATGGCTGATGAAGCCGGTCCTCTCGACCACCGGCGCGATCCGCCTCGAGGACGTGAAAGGTGAGACGCTGATGGTGCAGATCGCCAGCAAGTCGATGCTTCTCAACGTCAAGACTGCCCGCCGCATCGTCGACGACTGCATCAGCCCGAAGCAACGCGAGCTGATCGACGCCGCGAAAGCAGCCAAGGCCGCGGAGGCGGCAGCATCTTCTCCGTCCTGAACGCCTGACCGGCGCGGCCCGGGCGCCGATAATCGCTGGATGCTCCGACCGTTCAACTTCAGCCCCGGTCCCGCCACCCTCCCCGAGCCGGTGCTGCGCCAGGCGGCCGAGGAAATGCTCGACTGGAACGGGACCGGGATATCGGTGATGGAGATGAGCCATCGCGGCAAGGAGTTCATGGCGATCCAGGCCGGCGTCGAGGCCGATCTGCGCGAGCTGCTGGCCATCCCGGCGAACTACAAGGTGCTGTTCCTGCAGGGCGGCGCGATCGGCCAGAACGCGATCGTGCCGATGAACCTGTTGCGCGGCAAGACCACCGCCGACTACGTGAACACCGGCGCCTGGGCGACGCGTTCGATCGCCGAGGCCTCCCACTACTGCAAGGTCAACGTCGCCGCCAGCGGCGAGGGCAACGGCTTCACGGCGATCCCGAAACAGGCGGAGTGGCGGCTCGATCCGCAAGCGGCCTACGTCCACATCTGTTCCAACGAAACGATCGGCGGCCTGGAGTACCACTGGGTGCCCGACACCGGCGACGTGCCGCTCGTGGCCGACATGTCGTCGAACATCCTGTCTCGTCCGGTCGATGTCTCGCGCTACGGGCTGATCTACGGCGGCGCGCAGAAGAACATCGGCCCGGCCGGCCTGACCTTCGTCATCGTCCGCGAGGATCTGTTGGGCGGCGCCCTGCCGATCACGCCCGAAGCCTTCGACTACACGATCCAGGCGGCGAACAATTCGATGATCAATACGCCGCCGACCTTCGCGATCTACATGGCCGGCCTGGTGTTCCGCTGGATCAAGGCCGGTGGCGGCCTGGCCGCTATGGGCGAGAGAAATCGAGCCAAGGCAGCGCTGCTGTACGACACGCTCGACGCGAGCCGCTTCTACGTCAACCGGATCGCCCAGGACGACCGCTCGCTGACGAACGTTACGTTCCACCTGGTCGATCCGACGCTGGACGCCGCCTTTCTCGACGGCGCGAAGGCAGCCGGCCTGCTGGCGCTCAAGGGGCACCGGATCGTCGGCGGCATGCGCGCCTCGATCTACAACGCGATGCCGATCGGGGGCGTGCGCGCACTCGTCGCCTATATGAAGGACTTCGAGGCACGGCACGCCTGAGCGCTTGAATATGTATTTCGAGGTATGTATGATGCATGCATACCTACCTACCTTCTGAGGATTTCACGCCATGGAAGCCACCGTCGCCGAAAGAGGCCAGATCACGCTGCCCAAGGCCGTCCGCGATGCGCTCGGCCTTTCCAAGGGAACGCAGCTCAAGGTCGAGTTGAGCGGCAGCACCATCATCCTGCGCAAGAACGTCGACGACGCGATCTCGCGCTTGCGCGGCCGCTTCAAATTGGCCGAGGGCTTCAAGTCGACCGACGAGGCGATGCGCGCGATCCGCGGCCGCGCCCCGGGCGATCCCTACCTGCCGCCGACCCGCACGCGCCGCGCGAAATGATCGCGGTCGATTCCTCGGTCCTCATCGACGTGCTTGCCGGCGACGCGCGTTTCGGCGA
Organism: Burkholderiales bacterium; assembly: GCA_043725065.1. Taxonomy (GTDB): domain Bacteria; phylum Pseudomonadota; class Gammaproteobacteria; order Burkholderiales; family Burkholderiaceae_C; genus Schlegelella_A. Next base: position 1,419 of record JAYSMB010000572.1, on the reverse strand, counting down.
AGCCTCGGAGGCGAGCCTGAGCCAAGCGCTGGCGGCCGGCAACGTCGTCGTCTGCGACGCCGTCGTGGCAGAGATCCAGACCCTGCTCGCCGGTGCCGAAACGGCCATGGAAACACTGTCGTCGTTGGGCATCCGCTACGAAGCCACGAGCGAGCGCGCCGCAGTGCGCGCCGGTCATATGCAGCGGCGCTTTCGCGACCGCGGCGGCCGGCGCGAGCGGGTTGTCGCTGATTTCCTGATCGGCGCGCATGCCTTGCTGCAGTGCGACGCCCTGGTGACCCGCGACGCCGACTTCTTTCGCGACTACTTCAAAGGCCTCAAGGTGATCGTGCCGAAGGCTGCCTGAGACAAACCCGACCCCAAACGCACCGCTTTATACGAGGTTCCGCCATGCCCCACGCTTTCGCATCCACTCTGCGGTCGTTCAAGACCGCCTCCGGCAAGGAAGGCAAGTTCTACTCGCTGCCGGTGCTCGCCAAACAGTACCCCAACATCTCGCGCCTGCCGGTCTCGATCCGGATCGTTCTCGAGTCGGTGCTGCGCAATTGCGACGGCAAGCGCGTCTTGCCCGAGCACGTGGTCGAGGTCGCGGGCTGGAAGCCGAACGCACCGCGCCTCGACGAAGTGCCGTTCGTTGTCGCCCGCGTCGTGCTGCAGGATTTCACCGGCGTGCCGCTGCTCGCCGACCTGGCGGCGATGCGCAACGTCGCCCACGAAATGGGCAAGGACGCGAAGACGATCGAGCCGCTGGTGCCGGTCGATCTCGTGGTCGACCACTCGATCATGATCGACTACTTCGGCACCAAGAAGGCGCTCGAACTGAACATGAAGCTCGAGTTCACGCGCAACGTCGAGCGCTACCAGTTCATGAAGTGGGGCATGCAGGCCTTCGACACCTTCGGCGTCGTGCCGCCCGGCTTCGGCATCGTTCACCAGGTCAACCTCGAGTACCTGGCCCGCGGTGTGTTCAAAGGCAAGGCGAAGAAAGGCGAAACGCCGGTCTACTACCCCGACTCGCTGGTCGGCACCGACAGTCACACGACCATGATCAACGGCATCGGCGTGGTCGGCTGGGGCGTCGGTGGCATCGAGGCCGAGGCGGCGATGCTCGGCCAGCCCGTCTACTTCCTGACACCCGACGTGGTCGGCTTCGAGTTCACCGGTCGCCTGCGCGAAGGCGTGACCGCGACCGACCTGGTACTGGCGGTCACCGAAATCCTGCGCAAGACCAAGGTCGTCGGCAAGTTCGTCGAGTTCTTCGGCGAAGGCACAGGGAGCCTCTCGGTGCCCGATCGCGCGACGATGGCCAACATGGCGCCTGAGTACGGCGCGACGATGGGCTTTTTCCCGGTCGACGACAAGACGATCGAATACTTCGAGGGCACCGGCCGCACCAAGGCCGAGATCGAATCCTTCCAG
>JAYSMB010000571.1:0-7543 GCA_043725065.1 Burkholderiales bacterium | reverse complement strand
CTCGACCAGCTGCTCGAAGTTGGCGAGCGCCGACGACTCGCCCATCTTGGTCGCGTTGCGCACCGAACGCGAGAGCGCGTAGAACTCGGTCGTGTAGCGCGCGATCTCGATCGGATTGACGATGACGAGCCGCACCCTGCGCTTGGTGTGCGACTCGATCTCGGAGACCCAGGCCACGTCGAGCGGCTCGCAGGTGGCGATCGTCACGTCGGTGACGCCGAAGGTCAGCGGCAGCGCGTGGCGCCGTTCCGCGTAGTTGATCGACATCACGTCGGCAACGCGGCCGACGTCTACCTTCAACGGGTCGATGCGCACGTAAGGAAGCTTGCTGCGCCTGGCCAGCCATTCGGTCAGCGTCTCGGTGTCCAGTAGCTTGCCGTCGCCCTGGCGCGTGAGCCCGGCGCTGCCGATGCGGACCAGCGGATGCTGCGAGCTGTTGCCGCCGGCAAAGCGATGTGCGGTGCGATCGACGTCTTCGGGGCTCAGCACCTTGTCTTCGCGCAGCCACGCGAGCACGGTGCGCCAGGTCAGCTTGCCGGCCGGCGCGACGATGGGCAGCGTCAGATCGGTCCGCGGAAAATTCGTCGAGCTTCGCGAGGGCGATATCGAGCGCTCGAAGGCCGGTTCGCGCAGGCCCTTGTCGGCCGGAACCGGATCGGGGCGCTCGCTTCTCGTCGTTGTTTTCATGCGGGCGGCAGCTCGGGTAGGGAGGCCAGTGTCTCGGCCGGCGGAAGGCTCATCATGCGCAGCCACTTGCGGGCCGGCAGCTTCCATCGAGTTTCGATGTTTTCGGCACGCCGGGCAAGCATGTCGCGGTCGGGGACCGTGACATGCTTCATCGCCAGCACGATCGTGTTGCCCTCGGGCGTCGGTTTCAGGGCGTGGACCTGGTCGGCACCGAAGGCGGACGCGATCCGCTCGAAGCTGATGTCGAACGAGGCTTCGCGTCCGAACAGGTTCACTGACATGAGGCCGCCATCGCTGAGCAAGGCGCGGCAATCGCGGTAGAAATCGACGCTATCGAGCATCGGGCTGGCAGCGTCTTCGTCGTAAAGATCGACCGAGAGCACGTCGGCCGTGCCGCGATGAGACGGGTCGGCGACGTAAGCTCCGGCGTCCATCTCGAGGACGCGAAGCCGGGCCGAATCGCGCGGCAGCCTGAACCAGAGACGGCAGGCGTCGATCACGTGACGGTTCAACTCCACCGCCGTCGTGCGCATCTTCAGGCGCTTGTGGCAAAAGCGCGTGATCGCCGCGGCGCCGAGGCCGAGCTGCACGGCGTGGCCGCTGGTCACCACGCTTTCGTCGCGGAACAGCATCCAGACCATCATGCGCTGGATATAGTCGAGCTGCAGGTCGTCGGGCGAGTCGATGCGCATCGCGCCCTGGATCCAGGGCGAATCGAAGTGCAGATAGCGGATACCGCGCGATTCAGAGATGTTCACTTCGGGCGTCGGTACCGGCGCGGCACTGCCGCTCATGGCGTCACTCCTTGTTGTTCGAGCAGTGCGAGCCGGGGCATCGCTGCGAATGCGTTGGCCGTCGTCGCCGCGGCGAGCGCTACGGGCGCGATGCCGCGCAGCCCCGCGAGCACCGCGGCGATGCGCGGCAACTCGGCGCAAGCGTTGCGCATCGTCGCACCCGAGGCGCGCGCTTCGGCCGTGCGATAGAGCCACTGCGGCGCGATGTCGGGCGCATCGGTCTCCATCACGATGGCCTCGAGCGCAACAGCCTGGGCGACACGCCGGATGCGCAAAGCGCGGTCGAAGCTCAGCGCCCCGCCGCAGCCAAGCTTGAAGCCGAGCTCGATGAACGCGCCGGCCTGCTGCTCGCTGCCGTTGAACGCGTGGGCGACGCCGCCCTGCACCGGCCTCGTGCGCAGCTGCTTGAGAACGCTGTCGATCGCCCGCCGCACATGCAAAAGCACCGGCAGGTCGAACTCGCGGGCGAGCTTGAGTTGTGCGGCAAAGATCGCCGCCTGCCGGTCGCGATCGAGCCCGGCGATGAAGTGATCGAGGCCGATCTCGCCAACCGCGACCAAACGCGGGTCGTCGCGGTGCGCTTCCAGCGCGGCCCGCAAGGCGGCGAGGTCCGTCGGCCCGGCGCCCGTGGTGCACATCGGGTGGATGCCGAGCGCGTAGCTGAGACCATGGCGATGCGCCAGCTCCCGCACCCGGTCGAAATTGCCTGCGTCGACCGCTGGAATGACGATGTTGACCACGCCGACAGCCCGCGCCGCGGCGACGACGGCTTCGCGATCCGCGTCGAATTCGGCGGCGTCGAGGTGGCAGTGCGTGTCGATCCACACGGGGACGAATGATGCATGGGTCGGGCAACGTCCGGCGCCATGACAGGTCGGGGCCAGCGTGCTACCGTATCGACGACAGGCGGCCCGCGTCTTGCGTGTGCCGCATGGTTGCCGGACGCCGACCATGAAGAAAGTGCCGCTCTACAGCCGTTCGCCGCGCGCAGCCGAGCAGGCGCAAGAGGTGCCTGACGCAGGCGTGCCGGCCACGGCGATCACGACGCGGCGCTCTCGCGCCGTCGCCGCCCTCTCGCGCCACGAGCGCCGGCTCTGGACCCTGGCCCTGATCGCCTTGGCAGCCGTGTTCTGGTGGGCCAATCCCATGCCCTCGGCCAAGCCGCCGCTGACCATGGAGCAGATCGACACCGCGATGCGACAGTCGATCGAAGACAGGCCGCTGGTCTCGGCGGCGTCGCGCGCCTATGTATCGATCATCCCGTCGGTGGTTCGCGTCGTCGGCCTGATGACCGAGGGCGACGACGGCAGCGACGACAGGGAGCACGGCACGGTCGAGCGCGGCGTCGGCAGCGGCGTCGTCATCATCGACAACGGCACCATCCTCACCAACCTGCACGTTGTCAACGGCGCCAAGAAGATCCGGGTCACGTTTTTCGATGGTTCGCAATCCGAGGCGGTGGTGCTCAACACCCAGCCCGAGAACGACCTGGCCGTGCTGCGTGCGCGCACCATCCCCGACGACCTCGAGGCGGCCACGATGCGCTCGACCAGCGACCTGTCGCCCGGCGACGAGGTGATCGCGGTCGGCTACCCCTTCGGCATCGGCCCTTCGGTCTCGTCGGGCATCGTCTCGGGACTGAAGCGCCAGTTCCGCTCGCCCGACGGCCAGCAGATGCTGACCAACCTGATCCAGTTCGACGCCGCCGCCAATCCCGGCAACTCGGGCGGTCCGCTCGTGACCATGGATGGCGAGGTGGTCGGCATCGTCACCGCCATCCTCAACCCGAACCGACAGCGCGTCTTCATCGGCATCGGCTTCGCCATGCCGATCGAGAACGCCGCCGCGGCGGCCGGCATGCCGCCGTTCTGAGCAAGCAGCCCCATGAACAAACTTTCATCGAAGTGGCGGGCCGAGCGCCGGGCCGCTCCCAAGCCGGCCCGCATCCCCTCGGGGGATCGACGCGCGTACCCGCGCGACGAGGGGCTCCAATGACCGATACGACGACCGTTTCCGCCCAAGCCTCCACGTTGATGGAGCGCGTGCTCTACGAGGTCAAGCGCGTCGTCGTCGGCCAGGATCATTTTCTCGAGCGCGTGATGGTCGCGGTGCTGGCGCAAGGCCATCTGCTCGTCGAGGGCGTTCCGGGACTGGCCAAGACGCTCACCGTCAAGACGCTGGCGCAGACGCTGCGCGGCACTTTCAAGCGAATCCAGTTCACGCCCGACCTGGTTCCCGCCGACCTGGTCGGCACGCGCATCTTCAATCCGCGCACCGGCGAGTTCTCGACCTCGCTCGGCCCCGTGTTCACCCACTTGCTGCTCGCCGACGAGATCAACCGCGCGCCGGCCAAGGTGCAGAGCGCCCTGCTCGAAGTGATGCAGGAACGCCAGGTGACGATCGCCGGCGAGACCCACAAGGTGCCCGAGCCGTTTCTCGTGATGGCGACGCAAAACCCGATCGAGACCGAAGGCACCTACCCGTTGCCCGAAGCGCAGGTCGACCGCTTCATGATGAAAGTTCTGGTCGACTATCCGAGCGAGGAAGAAGAGTTCGTGATCGCCCAGCGCGTCACCGGCCCGGCGGTGACGCTGACCCCGATCGCCAGCATGGGCCAACTCGCCGAGCTGCAGCAGGAGTGCCGCAAGGTCTACGTCGATCCTTCCCTGATGCAGTACGCCGTGAAGCTGGTCAGCGCGACGCGCCGGCCCGACCGCTACGGCCTGGCCGACATGGCCAAGTACCTGAGCTTCGGCGCCAGCCCGCGGGCCACCATCGGCCTGATCGAAGGCGCGCGCGCGCTGGCCTTCCTGCGCGGCCGCAGCTACGCGCTGCCCGAAGACATGACCGGCCTGGTCGGCGACGTGCTGCGGCACCGCCTCGTCCTCTCGTACGAAGCGCTCGCCGAGGGGCTGGATGCCGACCAGATCGTGCAGCGCGTCATGAAGAAGATTCCGGTCCCCGACAAACCCCTCGCCCCCGGAACTGCGGGACATGGCCAGGGCTGAACCTTCGCCCGGCGCGCCCGAGGCCGACGACTTCAACACCGAGGCGCTGCTGCAGCGCCTCGAGTGGACCGTTTTGCGCCGGCTCGACGGCTTGCTGCAAGGCGACTACCGCACGCTGATGCGCGGCGCTGGCCTCGATCTCGCCGACCTGCGCGAGTACCAGCACCACGACGACGTTCGCCACATCGACTGGAACGTCACCGCGCGCCTGCAGCAGCCTTACGTGCGCCAGTTCACCGAAGACCGCGAGCTCTCCGCGTGGTTTCTGGTCGACCTCTCGGCCAGCGTCGATTTCGGTTCGAACCGCTTCACCAAGCGGCGCATCGCGCGCGAGTTCGTCGCCGTGCTGGCACGCCTGCTGACGCGCCACGGCAACCGCGTCGGCGCCCTGCTCTACGGCAGCGAGGTCGACACCGTTCTGCCGGCGCGCGGCGGTCGCACCCACGTGCTCGAGCTGCTGCAGCGCATGGCGGCGCGCCCGGCCGAGGCCGCCGCCGGCTCGACCGACCTGCGCGATCTGCTGGCGGCGGCACAACGCAACGTCAAGCGCCGTTCGACACTCTTCGTCATCTCGGATTTCATCAGTGCACCCGGCTGGGAGAAGGCACTCGGCCAGCTCGCGATCCGCCACGAAGTGACGGCAGTGCGCCTGTTCGACGCGCTCGAGATGGACCTGCCCGACATCGGCCTGGTCAACATGCGCGACGCGGAGACCGGCGAGCATCTCGTCGTCGACACCCACAACGCCGGATTTCGCAAGCGCTTCAAGGCCGCGGCCGAACGACGCGAAGCCGAGTTGCGCCAGTCGCTGGCGCGAGCCGGCGTGGATACGCTCGAGCTCGCGACCGACGACGACCTCGTCGACTCGATCCTGCGCTTCGCCGATCTCAAGAAGCAGCGCAGCCGGCTCGCCAACTGGAGCGGCGCGCGCTTCGGTGTTGCGCCTTCGCATGTGAGGCCGGCGCCATGAGCAGCTCTTCGCCGGCGATGATCTTTCTCTGGCCCAACATGCTCTGGGTGATGCTGGCCGTGCCGCTGCTGATCGCGCTCCACGTTTTTCTCGTCACCCGGCGCAAGAAGACGACCTTGCGCTACGCCAACCTCGGCCTGGTGCGCGCCGCGCTCGGTCGCGGCGGCGTCTGGCGGCGTCACGTACCGCCGGTGCTGATGCTGCTGGCGATCAGCGCCCTGCTGTTCGCCGCGTCGCGGCCGGCCGCGCTCATCACCCTGCCCTCGGCGCAAGAGATGATCGTGCTGGCCATGGACGTCTCGGGCAGCATGCGCGCCGCCGACGTGCTGCCGAGCCGGCTGGTGGCGTCGCAGGAAGCAGCCAAGAGCTTCATCGCCGAGCTGCCGCGCAACGTCAAGATCGCAGTCGTCTCGTTTGCCGGCACCGCCGCCGTGGTGCAGGCGCCGACGCTCAGCCGCGACGACGTCAACGCCTCGATCGACCGCTTTCAGTTGCAGCGCGGCACGGCCATCGGCAGCGGCATCGTCCTTTCGCTGGCAACGATCTTTCCGGAGGCCGGCATCGACCTCTCGCAGATCACCGGCGCGCGTTCCATGCCGCTTGGCCCGAACGACAAGCCCAGGCCCGACTTCGTGCCTGTCGCCCCAGGTTCCTACTCATCCGCGGCGATCATCCTGCTCACCGACGGCCAGCGCACGACCGGCCCCGATTCGCTCGAAGCCGCCAAGATGGCGGCCGACCGCGGCGTTCGCATCTACACCGTCGGCATCGGCACCAAGGAGGGCGAAACGATCGGCTTCGAAGGCTGGTCGATGCGCGTGCGGCTCGACGAGGAAACCCTCAAGTCGATCGCCAGCCTGACCCGCGCCGACTACTTCTACGCCGGCACGGCGCAAGATCTGAAGAAGGTCTACCAGGGCCTCAGCACGCGCCTCATCGTCGAGAAGAAAGAGACCGAGATCAGCGCCCTGCTCGCGGTGATCGGGGCCGTGCTGGTCGTGCTCGCGGCGAGCTTATCGGTCTGGTGGTTCGGGCGCGTCGCCTGACAGGTTTGGTTACGCGCGACACGCGCGTGAAACGATCGCAGCTTCAAGTCGGGCAAAAGCCGGTCGATGTTGATTCGATGAGCACCTATCGTTTGTACAAGTCCCCGCGCGGCGACATCGTTCGCGTCAAGATGGGCTTTTCGTGGCAGGCGTTCTTCATCGGCTCGCTCAAGGCGATCGTTCGCCGCACCTGGTTGCTCGCCGTCGTCGGCGCGCTCTTCTATTTCGGCTCGGCGTTCTATGGCGGCGTGCCGACGGCGACCTCGCGCACCGCCGCGCTGGTGCTTGTCGTGCTCGGCTTCTACGCCGTCTACATGCTGTTCTGCGGCGTCAACGGCAACCGCTGGCTCGGCGACTCGCTGCGCCGCCGCAGTTTCACGCTGGTGGGTGAAGAGCGGCGCTGAACGATTCAGAGCACCTTCGCTTGCGGCACAGCACGCAGGGATCGATCGAAGCTGGCGGTGAATTCACAGCCGGCCAGCGAGTTCTTCGCGACGATGAGGCAGTCGGCGAATCCGGCTCGGCTTGTCGCGTGGAGTTGCACGGCCGACTCGACGGCGGCGCGGCTCTCGAACGCGTAGGCCGGCTCGTCGAGCAAGGCCCGCAGCGCGGTCATGAGGGCCGCTTTCGGTTGCTTGTAGACGGAGCCCAGCGTCCAGACAGCCTCCGCCAGTACGACATCGGCGATCAGTGCCGATCCCGGAGACTGCACGTGCGCTGCGAACAAGGTCTCGATGCGCGCGCCCTGCGCGCTGTCGTCGTCGAGAAGAAGACGCAGGAGGATATTGGTGTCGATGCCGATCATCGGGCCCGTCGTGGATGCTTGGCGCGCAGATGAGCGGCGATGCCGGCATCCATCTCGCGCACCGACAGAGCCCGGGCGTGAGGCGACTTCAACAGACCGCGCACAGCCAGCGCGTCGATGCGCTGCGGTTTCAGGATCAGGTCGCCGGCCGCGGAGACTTCCACAGCGAAGCGCTGCCCGGATTTCAGGTCGAGCGCGTCGCGCGCCGCCTTGGGTACCGTGAGCTGACCTTT
>JAYSMB010000570.1:0-2260 GCA_043725065.1 Burkholderiales bacterium | reverse complement strand
TTACAAGGAAGCGGCGTCCGGATGGCTGCCCGCGGCGCCCGCCGATGCGCTGGACCGCGGCAACTGGTGGTCCTTGTTCGGCGACGCCGAGCTGAATCGTCTGGCGCCGCAGGTCGAGGTCTCGAACCAGAATGTGGCCGCGGCGGTCGCCGCCTATGCGCAAGCCGGCGCCCTGGTGCGCGAGCAGCGGGCTGCGTTGTTCCCGGGCGTGAGTCTCAACGGCAGCGCCGCTCGCTCCGGCGGCGGCAACGGCGGCAAGAGCACCGGCAACACGTTTCAGGTCGGCTTGGGCGCCAGTTGGGAGCCCGACGTCTGGGGCCGGCTCGGCCTCGCCGTGACGAGCGCACAGGCAACTGCCCAGGCGAGCGAAGCCGACCTCGCCGCGGCGCGGCTCTCGGCGCAAGCCCTGCTCGCCACCGACTACTTCGCGCTTCGCGAGGCCGATGCCGAAGCCGCCCTGTTGCGCAGCACCGTCGAAGGCTACGAACGCGCGCTCAAGATCACGCGGAACGGCTACGACGCCGGCATCGTCGCCAAGACCGACGTGCTCCAGGCCGAGACGACGCTCGCCAACGCGCGTGCCGACCTCGGCTCGCTGATCGCCCAGCGGGCACGGCTCGAACATGCGATCGCGGTGCTGGTCGGCCAGCCGCCCGCGGACTTCAGCGTCGCCCCGGCGGAATGGAACATGACCGTACCGGCAGTGCCGCTCGGCGTGCCGTCGACGCTCTTGCAGCGACGGCCCGACATTGCCTCGGCGGAGCGTTCGGTCGCGGTGGCCAATGCGCAGATCGGCATCCAGCGCTCGGCCTACTTCCCGAGCTTCTCGCTGAGCAGCTCCTACGGCTTCGCATCGAGCCGCGTCGGTGAACTGTTCAGTGCCCCGAGCAGCCTGTGGTCGATCGGCCTTTCGGTGGCACAGACGATCTTCGACGCCGGCGCGATACGGGCCCGTGTGGCGGGTGCCGAAGCCGCGCGCGATGCGGCGACCGCCCGCTATCGGCAGATCGTGCTGACCGCGTTCCAGGCGGTCGAGGACCAGCTCAGCACGACCCGGTCGCTGAGCGAGCAGGAAGCGCTGCGTCGCCAGGCTTCAGCCGCCGCCGACCTGACCGAGCAGCAACTCCTCAATCGTTATCGCGCCGGCCAGGTGAGCTACACCGACGTGGTGACGGCACAGGCTTCAGCCCTCAGTGCGCGGCGCACGCTGGTGCAACTGGTCAACAGCCGGCAAGCGAGTGCCGTGGCCTTGATCCAGGCGCTCGGTGGCGGCTGGCATGCGCCCGACGGGCCGAGTATCGAAACACCCTAGGTGTTTGCCGGGAGCCGTCCCCCAGAATGCCCGCTCAGCAGAGGGAAGAGCGAGCAGGGAGCGATGGAAAAGACCTGGTTGAAGCAGTATCCCGCCGGCGTGCCGGCGGAGATCGACGTGAAGCAGTATGCGTCGCTCGTCGCGCTGCTCGATGAGAGCTTCCGCCGCTTCGCCGGTGCGGTGGCCTACAAGTTCATGGGCAAGTCGATCAGCTTCAGGCAGGTCGACGAAGCTTCGATCGCCTTTGCCGCGTGGCTCCAGGCCCAGGGCCTGGTCAAGGGCGATCGGGTCGCGGTGATGATGCCGAACGTGCCGCAATATCCGGTCGCGGTCGCGGGCATCCTGCGCGCCGGGCTGGTGGTGGTCAACGTCAACCCGCTCTACACGCCGCGCGAGCTCGAGCACCAGCTCAAGGACTCGGGCGCCAAGGCGATCGTCGTTCTCGAGAACTTCGCCGGCGTGCTGGCCCAGGTGATGGCCGCGGTGCCGACCAAGATCGTCGTCCTGGCCTCGATGGGCGACATGCTCGGCTTTCCGAAGTCGCTGATCGTCAACTACGTCGTTCGCAACGTGAAGAAGATCGTGCCGGCGTTCGACCTGCCGGGCGCGGTGCGCTTCAACGATGCGCTGTCGGCCGGCCGCCGCAAGAGCTTCAAGCCGGCGCAGGTCGGACCGGACGACATCGCCGTCCTGCAATACACCGGCGGCACCACCGGGGTGAGCAAGGGCGCGGTGCTGCTGCATCGCAACCTCGTCGCCAACATCCTGCAGGCCGAAGCCTGGTATCAGCCGGCCTTGAAGAAGATCCCCAAGGGCGAGCAGGTCGTGACGATCTGCGCCTTGCCGATTTATCACATCTTCGGCTTCAACACGAACATGATGCTGGCCATGCGCATGGGCGGCGCCAACATCCTGATCGCCAATCCGCGCGACCTGCCGGGCGTCTTC
>JAYSMB010000569.1:0-2276 GCA_043725065.1 Burkholderiales bacterium | reverse complement strand
CTAGCGCTCTGCGCCGGCGCCTTGCAGTGGCTCCGATGTTCGCCGTGGCGACGATGGCGCATCATCGGATGCGCGGTCAACGCTGACGCGCGCCCTACGCTTCGTCAGAACCATGGACTTCCAGGCTATCCTCGACGGGATCGATAACGACCTGCGCCCGCAGCTCGGCAAAGAAGGCAAGGTCGCGAGCTATATCCCGGCGCTGGCGCGGGTGCCGGTCGCGCAGTTCGGCATCGCCCTTCGCACCTGCACCGGCGAGCAGGCGGCGGCCGGCGACAGCGACGTACCGTTTTCGATCCAGAGCGTCTCCAAGCTTTTCACGCTCACGCTCGCGATGTGTCTGCTCGGCGACGCGTTGTGGGAACGAATTCATCGCGAGCCCTCGGGCAACCCGTTCAACTCGCTGCTGCAGCTTGAAGCCGAACAGGGCATGCCGCGCAATCCCTTCATCAATGCCGGCGCGATCGCTGTCGCCGACCGGCTCGTCAGCACGCTCGGCGCAAACGCCGGGTCGGCCCTGCTCGAGATGCTGTCGGGCCTGGCCGGCGAAGCGATCGCCTTCGACGACGAGGTCGCCGCGTCGGAGGCATCGACCGGCTTTCGCAACCTCGCCCTCGGCAATTTCATGAAGAGCTTCGGCAAGCTCGACAACGATGTCGCGACCGTGCTCGACTTCTACTTCCATCAGTGCGCGATACGCATGAGCTGCCGCGAACTCGCCTGCGCCGCCGGCTACCTGTGCCGCGACGGCGCGCATCCGCGACGCGGCGCTTCGGCGGTCGTGAGCGAACGACAGGCGCGGCGCCTCAACGCGCTGATGCTCACCTGCGGCACTTACGACGCCGCCGGCGAGTTCGCTTATCGCATCGGCCTGCCGTGCAAGAGCGGCGTGGGCGGCGGCATCGTCGCCGTCGTTCCCGATACCTTGAGCCTGTGCGTATGGTCGCCGGCCGTCGATGCAAGCGGCAACTCGGTGCTGGGTACACAGGCGCTGGAGCTGTTCGCGAGCCGCACCGGCTTGTCGATCTTCTGAAGAGGAGGCGTCATGACCTGGTTCCACGGATTCGAGGCCGGCTTACACGCGGCCGGCGAGGTCGAGCTGTTCGCTCGGACCGGCGGCAACCCGGGCAAGCCGCCGCTGCTGCTGCTGCACGGTTATCCGCAAACGCATGCGATGTGGCATCGTGTTGCCCAACGCCTCGCCGCCGATTTCTCGCTGGTCATTCCCGATCTGCGCGGCTACGGCGATTCGACCAAGCCCGACCCTGCCGCGACGCCCGAGCAGGACCACGCGCAGCACAGCAAGCGCGCGATGGCCGCCGACATGGCGGCGCTGATGAGCGGCCTCGGCCACCGCCGCTTCGCGGTCGCCGGCCACGACCGCGGCGGCCGCGTCGCGCATCGCCTCGCGCTGGACTACGCGGATCGCGTCGAGCGGCTCGCGCTCATCGACATCGTGCCGACGCTCGACATGTACGACCGGACCGACATGCGATTCGCGAGCTGGTACTACCACTGGTTCTTCCTGATCCAGCCTGCGCCCCTGCCGGAACGAATGATCGGCGGCGACCCGTCGTTCTACTTGCGCTGGACGCTCGGCGGCTGGGGTGCGAAAGGCCTGGCTCACATCGAGCAGGAAGCGCTGGCCGAATACGAGCGCTGCTTCTTTCGCGCCGACGCCATCCACGCTGCCTGCGAGGACTACCGCGCCTCGGCCTCGATCGACCTCGAGCACGACCGCGGCTCGCGAGCAGCCGGCGAGAAGATCGCTTGCGACACGCTCGTGCTCTGGGGCGAGCACGGCGTCGTCGCTCGCCTCTACGAGCCGCTGGCTCTTTGGCGTGCGCAATGTTCGGCGGCGGTCGAAGGCGTGGCGATGGACGCCGGCCACTTCATCCCGGAAGAGCGCCCCGACGACATCGCCGAGCGCTTGCGCGCTTTCCTGCTCGCTCGATAGACCCGACAAGGTTCACGCTTTCCACGAGTCCCTGCCGCGGGGCCGGGTCTACCATCGCTCCACTTCCCAGGGAGGAGCGCCCATGTTCGCGTGGCTCAGCAAGCTCGACCAGTATTTCCCGATCCGCGATTCGGCCTGGGCCCTCTGCATGGTCGGCTTCGTCGTCAGCACCTATACCTGGCTGCGAATGGGGATGGACGCGTCGTTCTCGATCGGCTTTCTCGCGCTCGTGCTGCTTGGCCTGCGCGACACGATGCAGGCGCGCCACGCGATCCTGCGCAACTACCCGGTGATCGGCCACCTGCGCTTCCTGCTCGAG
>JAYSMB010000568.1:0-6615 GCA_043725065.1 Burkholderiales bacterium | reverse complement strand
GATCTCGGCACGCCGAGGAGGTGTGGCTCGACGGCGTCCGCGCCTCGCTCGACGCCGCCGACGTGCAGACCGCGATCGACCTCCTGCGCCGCCGCAGCTGCCGCCAGATCGTGGTCTGGCCGGGCGCCGATATCCAGCGCCAGATCGACGCCTTGTCGTGGAACGACGACCTCACCCTCTGCTTCGAGTCCGGCGACTACGCGCTCTCCGCGCCGCTGAAGCTCGAGCGTCTCGGCCACGTCACGATCCACGGTGCCGATGCCGGCACGCGGCTGCGCATTGCCACCGGCGAGTGCGCCTTGCTGGTGAGCCGTTGCCAGTCGGTGTCGATCACCGGCCTCTCGGTCAGCGCCGAGCGTCTGCGCGCCGGCAAGGACGAATCCGGCCGCGGCCTCTACGGCGCCCTGACGGTGTTCGACACGCCGGGCGTGCGCATCGACGGCGTGGTCGCGCGCTGCAGCGGTGCCAGCGACATCGCCGGTGCCGGCATCGTCGTCAGCAACCTGAAGCTCGACGCGTCGACGATCGGCCGGATCCGCAGCACGGTGCGGATCACGTCCTGCGAGCTGGTCATCGGCAGGGCGCAGATCGGCATCCTGTGCGTGGAGATCGATGTCGCATTCATCGCCCGCAACGTGATCTCGTGTTCGGGCTCGGCGAGCCAGAGCCTGCAGCGCGGCATCTTCATCGCCGGCACGCACGCCGGCGAAGTGAGGATCGAGGACAACATCGTCGGCGACACCACCGAAGGCATCGGCATCGGCATCTCGCAGGAAGAAAAGTCCAGGGGCGACGCCTTGCTCGCCGACCGTGTCGTCATCGTCCGCAACAGCGTCACCTTGCGCATGGCCGAGAGCACCGAGCGCAACCGCTTCGGCGTGTTCGTCGGCAATGCGAACAGCGTGCTGGTGCAGGGCAACCGCGTCGTCACCGAAGACCCTGCGCCCAAGGTCAAGGTCGAAGGAATACGCCTGTTCGGCGTCTACGGGCGCCAGGTGATCGTTCGCGACAACCACTTCCAGGGACCCGACACCGGCATCGCGTTTTCGCCGGTGATCGACAAGCCGCCCGGCAGGGAGGCGCCGCCGGATCGGGTCTGGCTGTTCCAGTTCAACGTCGCCGAGTCGGCGTCGGTCGCGGTCAGGTATTCGTCTTCGGCGGCAACCAACCTGGCCATCGACGAGCACAACATTCCGCCCACCGCGGTTCTGCGCTGAGGCAGGCGAGGGCGATTCCGGCCGGCCGCGAAGCGGGGCATGATCGAAGGGTTAGCGTGGATTCTTTGGTAGAGCTGACGAAGTGGAAGGCGCGTAGCGCGGATGGTTCTCGTCCGAAGTCTCCTCACGGTGCTCCGGTCCCCCATCAGTGTTCGTTTCCGGAAGCGGAGAAGGCCGGGGTTCGAATCCTCTCCACGTGTGGGCGAGCGCCTGCTCGCCCCGAATCGACAGGCACTGCGCCCCGCCGGCGCAGTGCCGTGGCCGGGTAGCCGCGATGGAGCTGCACGGGCACGCCATCCGGCACGCCCGGCTGCCCGCGCACCTGGGCCGGCGCGCCGGCTTGCGCGGCACGCTGGAGCGCTGGCTGGCGGCGCGCGACCTGCGCCGCTACGGCCTGCCCGAGGGTGCGATCGTGTTCGTGCGCGGCCTGCGCGCCAGCTGGGCCCAGGTGGCGGGCGAGCAGGCCTCGGCCCGTGGCGATGCGCTGGCGGCCGCGCTGATCGGGGTGCGCCGGCCCGCGCTCGATGCCGCCGCGATCGGCGAGGCCACGGCGGTGTGGTTCAGCGATGCCGCGGAGCTGCTCGCCTGCATGGCGCGCGACTCGCTGGCCGGCCCGCTGCACGCACACTGGTGGTGGCGGACCCTGCTGCGCGGCAACGCCGATCCCTCGGCGGCGATCGCTCACTGGATCGGGTCGGCGCGCGCCGTGCCGCGTGCCGTCGAACGTCTGAAGGCGATGCAGCCGGGCGCGGCCTGGTTCGCGCGTTGGGATTCGGCTGCGAGCAGCGGCCTGCTGGACGGACTTGCCCGCCACTACCCGATCTCGCATGCGGTGAGACGCTTCGTGGAAAGCGGCGCCGAGGACGAGCTCGGTGCCAGGCCGGTGCCGTCGTCGCGTTCGCTGCCCGACGCGTGGCCACTCGGCGACGACTCCCGTCGCTCGGCCGACGTCGGTCTGGCGGGCCCGCGCTCCGCGGCGGCGCGATTGCAGTTCCTCTGCGTGCAACTGGCGCGCGATCCATCGTGTGCCGCCGACGCACGGCTGTTCGCGGATCGGTCGCGACGCGATCCGGCGCAGACGGGTTTCGATGTTCCCGCCGTCTCGTCCGTCGCGGTCGCGGCATCGAGCGCAACGGCCGCGTACTTCGTTCCCGAAAGGGCACGCGCGCCCGCGATCGCCGCAAGCGGCGCCAGCGCGGAAGATCGATCGACCTTCGCGCCCGACGCCCACACCGAAGCCGCTGCGAGTCGGACCAGCGCGCCGTTCGACATCGAGGTCGTTGACCCTGCGCTGCGCGATCCGTCGGTGGATCGGGCCGATGACGACTCGTCTTCGCCGGATCGGGCGCCGCAGGCACCGGCGGCCGCGGCGAAGGCCGGCGATGCAGCGTCGTCCAACGGCGACATCCTGTTCGACACCAGCCACGGCGGCCTCTTCTTCGCGATCAATGCCGCCTTGCGGATCGGCCTGTATGGCGACTTCTCGCGGCCGCTGCATCGGCGCCTCGCGGCGTCGCCGAGCCGGTTCTTGTTCGAGCTCGGCCGCGCGGTCGGTGGACGCCTGTTCCTGCGTGACCCGCTCGCCGCATGGCTCGAGTCGGGCTTTGCGCGCGACGCCGAGAACGCGCCGCACGATCCCCGCGAGACGCACGCCGTCGAGCCCGAGTGGCTGCAGGCTTTCGCCGAAGACCGGCGGCCCCTGCGCGCGGTGTTCGAGGCGGAGCGACTGACGCTCTGGCATCCGGCCGGATTCCCGGTGTTCGGCGAGCCCGCGTGTGCTGGCGATGGCGAAGCGCAGCTCGCGGCGCGGCTTGCCGCGCTCGGGCTCGAAGCCTCGGCGATCGTCCGCGTCGCGGCAGCGTCGCGACATCCGCGCCGGCCGCGGCCGACCCCGACGCAGGCCGCGGTTCCGGCCGACGTGCTCGCCTATGTTCGGGCGCGTCTCGTCCTAGCCCTGGGCCTGGGCGACACGCGCCGGCTCGCATCGACCTTGCTGCGCATTCCGGCGCGAGTCCGGCTCTGCGGCGATCGCATCGACGTCGGCTGCTCCCTGTGCGACCTGCCGCTGGCGGTGCGGCTGGCCGGCCTCGACCGTGATCCGGGCTGGCTGCCCGCGGCCGGCCGCGACTTGCGTTTTCACTTCGACTAGCGATGGGCGATCGGCCGTCGAACCCGCCCCGCGCCGCGCCGTCCGCGCCCGATGCCGGCGAGCACTTTCGCCTGTGGCTGCTGCGCAGCGCGCTCGCCCTCGTCGAACGCGCGACTCTGGCGGCGGGAACGCTCGACGATCTGATGCAGCGCCACCCGGCCCTGCGCGCCTACGTCGACGAAGCGGCGCGATCGGGGCTCGATGGCCTGACCCTCGCCGACGCGCTGGCCCGCCTCGACGGACGGCTCGGGCTCGGTGCACGGGCATCGCACGACGCCGCGCTGCCGCTCGACCGGCTGCGCCGCGCGCTCGATCTCGATGCCAACGAGCTCACGGCCTTCCTGCTCTGCGGCCTCACGGACGAGGATCCGAATCTCGCGCCCTTGATCGACCAGCTGGTCGGCCACGACGGCAGGCCGAGCCGGGCGATGCTGGCGCGCTGCTTTCCCGGCGCGCGCATCGAGGCCGCGCTCGCGGCCCTGCTCGAAGCGGGCTTCCTGGCCGAAGAGCAACTCGGCCGCTGGCGTCTGCTGAGCGTTGCCCCGGCAATCTGGAGCGTGTTGCGCGGATTGGCGCCGCCGGCCGCGGCGTGGCGCTACACCCGGGTCGACGACCTGCCGCGCGTCGACGAGCTGATCCTGCCGCCGTCGTTGCTGCAAGGCCTTGTCGGCGCTGGTCAGGCCCTGCCGGTAGACGCGCCGTGCTGGGCCTTGCGCGGCGCGCCGGGCAGCGGGCGGCGCGCGCTCGCCGGCGCGCTTGCGAGCGCGGCCGGGCAGGGCCTGATCGAGCCGGCGTCGGGGTCGCTCGAGCCTGCAGCGATCGCCGCGCTGGCCACGCTGCTCGGCGCCATGCCGCTGCTCAGCTTCCACCCCGCGCCGGGCGAGCGGCTCGTGTTGCCCGAGCTGCCCGGCTACCGCGGCGCGATCGCGGTCCGGCTGCCGCGTCACGGCGGCCTGGCGGTCGAGCGGCGTACCTGCCGCTGGCTCGACCTCGGCATGCCATCGCCCGACGAGCGTCGCCGCCACTGGTCCTCGGCGCTCGGAGTCGGCGCGGTCGGCGACGACCTGATTGGGCTGCGCCTGCCGCGCGGCACCTTGCATCGCGTGGCACGCGCGGTGCCTCCCGCTTGCGACGAGGTGCTCAGGGTCGCCATGGCCGAGGTCGAGGAGCGTGGTCGCTACGCGCTCGACGGCGTCGCGCACCGGGTCGCGCCGCTCGCGCCGGGCGAGCCCTTTCTGCTGGTCGACGAGGCGCGCGAAGAGTTCGCCGCGCTGGTGGCGCGCTGCCGCCATCGCGAGGCGCTCGGCGCGGCCTTGCCCGCGGCCTTCGGCCACAGCGACGCCGCCGGCGTGCGCGCGTTGTTCAAGGGCCCGAGCGGCACCGGTAAGACGCTGGCAGCGCGCCACCTCGCGGCCGAGATCGGCCGCCCGCTCTACCGCGTCGACCTCGCGTCGACGGTCAGCAAGTACATCGGCGAGACCGAGCGCAACCTCGAGCGCGTGTTCGAGGCGGCCGAGGCGCTCGACATCGTGCTGCTGATCGACGAGGGCGATGCCTTGCTCGCGGGCCGGACCGGCGTCTCGAACTCGACCGACCGCTACGCCAACCTCGAGACCAACTACCTGCTGCAGAGGCTCGAGGTCTACGCCGGCATCCTGATCGTCACCAGCAACGCGCCAGAGCGCATCGACGGCGCATTCGCGCGGCGCATGGACGTGACGCTCGAGTTCCCGTTGCCGGACGCCGATACCCGATTCGACCTCTGGCTCGCCCACCTGGCGGCCGGCAACCAGGTGAGCGAGGCCCGCCTCGACGAAGTCGCCTTGCGCTGCACCCTGTCGGGCGGGCAGATCCGCAACGCCGCCCTGCACGCGACCCTGCTCGCTCTCCAGCAGAACTCGCCGCTCGGCGACATCGAGCTCCTGAACGCGCTGCGGCGCGAGTACCGCAAGGCCGGGCAAAGCTGTCCGTCGCTGTCGTCGGGCTGGTGATCCGATGAGCGCGCTGGCCAGCCCTCTCGTGCAGCGCCGGAGCGAGCCTGCCGCGTTTCGCGGCGGCGGCACGCCGGCGATCCAGCGCTCGTCGCCGCGTGTCTCGTCGCCGGCCGATCCGGCAGAGCGCGAGGCGAGCAGCGTCGCTCAGACGGTGATGAGCATGCGCGGCGGAGAGGGTGCGTCGCCTCGCGTCGGTGGCGCGGCGAGCGGCGTGCTGCGGCGGCTGCACGCGCCGGCGCTCGCGCGGCAGGGCGGCGCGGCGGCCACGATCCAGCGCAGCGCGGCGCCAGCCGTGCCGAGCGGCGGCGACGTCTCGGCGCGGATCCAGGGCAGCCTGGCCGGCGGCGTGCCCTTGCCGGCTTTCGTGCGCAGCTTCATGGAGCCGCGCTTCGGCGCGAGCTTCGAGAACGTGCGCATCCACACCGATGCCAACGCCGCAGCGCTGAGCCGCGACGTCGCGGCCCACGCCTTCACGACCGGCAACCACATCTTCTTCGCCCGCGACCGCTTCCAGCCGGAGAACGTGGCCGGTCGCGAGCTGATCGCACACGAGCTCACGCACACGATCCAGCAGGGCGCGGTCAGCCGCGATCCCGCGGCCCGGCTGCAGCGCCAGCAAGACCTGACGATCACGCCGCAATCGGCAGGCACGATCCAGCGGCTCGGCTTCTCGGACATCGGCGACGGCCTGGCCGAGCTCGCGGCGAACGTGCCCGGCTTCACCCTGTTGACGCTGATCATCGGCCGCAACCCGATCAACATGCGCGCCGTCGAGCGCAACGCCGGCAACGTGCTGCGCGCGTTCATGGGACTGATTCCCGGCGGCGAAATCCTGTTCCAGGTGCTCGATCGCTACGGTGTCATCGAGCGCCTCGGCACCTGGGCGCTGCAGCAGACCGCCGCGCTCGGCCTGTCGTTCCAGACGATCCGCGACGCGTTCGGCCGCTTCACCGATTCGCTCGGCTGGAGCGACATCTTCAGCCCGCGCGACGTCTGGCGACGAGCCCAGGGCGTGTTCACGCCGATCATCGGCCGCATCACGAGCTTCGTGTCCGGTCTTGTCAGTCAGGCGATCACCTGGCTGAAAGACACGTTCATGGCGCCGCTCGCGAACTTCTGCCGCGAGATTCCCGGCTACGGCCTGGTCACGGTGATGCTCGGCCGCGATCCGTTCACCAACGCGCCGGTGCCGCGCACCGCGCTGACGGTGGTGCGCGCCTTCGCCGAGTTCATTCCCGGCGGCACCGAGAAAGTG
>JAYSMB010000567.1:0-6317 GCA_043725065.1 Burkholderiales bacterium | reverse complement strand
GCGCTATTGGCTGAACGATCGCCAGGACGAGCGCGGCGGCGTCTGGATGCCGAACGCGCTGGCCGTCAAGAATCCGCGCGCCGCGGCAAGCTGGGCTTGGTTCTGGGTGTTTCCGTCGGCCGTCGTCACCAAGGATCCGCGCAGCGATGCCGTGCACCGGCATCACGTCCATGAAAAGCGCTTGCAGCGTGACCTGCGGGCGGCCGTCGTCGCTTCGGGTCTGGCCAAGCCGGCGACGGTGCATACCCTGCGTCACTCGTTCGCCACGCATCTGCTCCAGGCGGGGACCGACATCCGTACCGTGCAGAATCTGCTTGGTCACGCCGACGTGAGCACGACCATGATTTACACGCACGTGCTGAAGTCTTCGGCCGCGGGCACGACCAGCCCGCTCGACGAACTTGCGACGATGTCGATTCCTGCGGCGATGATGTCGAAGTACCCGTCTTCTGTCGCTGCGGCCACCACTACCACGCCGCACGCGCAGGCCGCAGGCGATCGTGAGCGCGACAGCACCGGCGCCAGTGATAGCTACATCGCTGGCCGCGGCGGCGACGATGACGACACGACAAGACCGCCCTGGGAGGATGACTTCACGCCGCCCTCGGCTCGCGAACCCGCCTTCCCGTGCTACCGCGTTACGCCGAGCTTCACTGCCGCAGCAACTTCAGCTTCCTGACGGGCGCCTCGCACCCCGAAGAGCTGGTGCAGCGTGCCGCCGCGCTCGGCTATGGCGCGCTCGCGATCACCGACGAGTGTTCGTTCGCCGGTGTCGTGCGCGCGCATGTCGAGGCCAAGGAACAGAAGCTGCATCTCATCATCGGCAGCGAGATGCGGCTCACGCTGCCGGATGGCGGCGCACCCCACGCGCGGCTGGTGCTGCTGGCGCAGGTGCTGCGCGGCTACGCCAACCTCTCGCACTGGATCACGGTCGCGCGCCGCCGCGCTCCGAAGGGCAGCTACCTCGCGCATCCGGGCGATGTCGAAGGCAAGGTGCCGAACGCGCCCATGCTGGCCGGCCTGGGCGGCTGCTGTGCCCTGCTCGTGCCGTCGGCGGCACAGGGCTTCGACGAGATACTCGCTCACGCCAGGTGGCTGAAAACCTGGTTTCAGGATCGCTGCGCCATCGCCATCGAGCTGCTGCATCGAGCCGATGACGACGACCTGGTGGACCATGTCGTCCGCGTCGCGCAAGACACCGGCTTGGCCATCGTCGCCGCCAGCGACGTGCTCATGCACGTGCGCTCGCGCAAGCCTTTGCAGGACATGCTCGCCGCCACGCGCCTCGGCAAGCCGGTGGCGGAGTGCGGCTTCGCGCTCGGGCCCAATGCCGAGCAGCATCTGCGCTCGCGCAGCCGGCTGGCCGCGCTCTATGAGCCGGCCTGGCTCGAGCAGACGATGGCGATCGCGAAGGACTGCGAGTTCTCGCTCGACGAGCTGAAGTACCAGTACCCGGAAGAGATCGTGCCGCCGGGCGAAACGCCGACCTCGCATCTGCGCAAGCTCACTTACGACGGTGTGCCCAGGCGATTTCCCAAGGGTTTGTCGGAGAAACATCGCGCGACCATCGAAAAAGAGCTCGCCGTGATCGCCCAGCTGGAATACGAGGCGTACTTCCTCACGGTGGCCGATATCGTGGCCTGGGCTCGTGAACAGAAAATCCTCTGCCAGGGACGTGGCAGCGCCGCCAACTCGATCGTCTGCTATTGCCTCGGCGTCACCGAAGTCGATCCCGATCGGGCGACTCTGCTGTTCGGCCGCTTCCTCAGCGTCGAGCGCAAGGAGCCACCCGACATCGACATCGATTTCGAGCACCAGCAACGAGAAAGAGTCATCCAGTACATCTACGGCAAGTACGGCCGGCATCGCGCCGCGCTGGCGGCCGTCGTCATCAGCTACCGGCCGCGCTCGGCCTTGCGCGACGCCGGCCGGGCCTTGGGCATCGACCTGCGGCGCATCGAGGCCGTCTCGAAAAGCCAGCACTGGTTCGACGGCCGCGGCATCGCGCCCGAGCGGCTGCGCGAGAACGGCTTCGATGCCGATGCGCCGGTCGTGAAACTGTGGATGGATCTGACCAGCCAGCTGATCGGCTTTCCGCGCCACCTCTCGCAGCATCCGGGCGGCTTCGTGATTTCAAGAGGACGCATGGCGGAGCTCGTGCCGGTGGAGAACGCGAGCATGAAGGATCGCAGCGTCATCCAGTGGGACAAGGACGACCTCGAATCGCTGCGCCTGCTCAAGGTCGACATCCTCGCCATCGGCATGCTGAGCGCGATCCGTCGCTCGCTCGAGTACATCGGCACGAAGCTGGGCCGCGAACCGCTCATCATGGACGAGATCAAGGAAGGCGATACGCCCACCTACGACATGATCTGCCGCGCCGATACCGTCGGCGTCTTCCAGATCGAGAGTCGCGCGCAGATGAGCATGCTGCCGCGCTTGCAGCCGCGCTGCTACTACGACCTCGTCGTCGAGGTCGCGATCGTGCGGCCAGGCCCGATCCAGGGTGGCATGGTTCATCCGTATTTGAAGAACCGCTCCCTGCCCAGGGAAAAGATCGACTGCCCCGAGGGCCTCTGGCCGGTGCTCGAACGGACGAAGGGCGTGCCGATCTTCCAGGAGCAGGTGATGCAGATCGCCATGACGGCGGCCGATTTCACTGCCGGCGAAGCCGATTCCTTGCGTCGCGCCATGGCCGCGTGGAAGCGGCGCGGCGGCCTCTCGCCGTTTCACGAGCGGCTGGTCGGCCGGATGGTCGAGAAAGGCTATTCGCTCGAGTACGCCGAGCGCATCTTCAAGCAGATCCAGGGCTTCGGCGAATACGGCTTCCCGGAAAGCCATGCGGCCGGGTTCGCCTTGCTCGCTTACGTGAGCAGCTGGATCAAGTGCCACCATCCCGACGCTTTCCTCGCCGGCCTGCTCAACGCCCAGCCGATGGGCTTCTACGCGCCGGCGCAACTGGTGCGCGATGCGCGCGAGCATGGCGTCGAAGTGCGGCCGGTCGATGTGCGGGTGAGCGAGTGGGAGAGCACGCTGGAAGACGACACCGGGCCGGCGTCGCCATCGCTGCATTTCGTGGCTGGCCCGCTCGGCCAGCGCGGGCCGCTTTGCACCATGCGTCTGGGCCTCGACCGCGTCGGCGGCCTCGCCGAAGAGGTCGGCAAGCGCATCGTCGCGGCGCGTGCCGAGGCGCCGTTCGCGAGTGCCGAAGATCTCGCCCGCCGCGCCCGGCTCGATGCCAAGGCGATGGTGGCGCTGGCCAACGCCGACGCCTTGCACGGCTTGACGGGCCATCGCCATCAAGCCGCCTGGGCGGTGGCCGGCATCGACACCCGGCCGACCGAGCTGCTGCGCGCCACCCGCACCGGCGAAGCGGCGGTGCGGCTTGCGGCGCCGAGCGAAGGCGAGAACACCCTGGCCGACTACCGCGCGCTCGGCCTCACCCTGCAGCGCCATCCGCTGGCCCTCCTGCGCGAGCAGCTCGCCGAGTTCAGGGTCGAGCCGGCGTCGCGTCTGCGTACCTTTCCGCACGGCCGGCTGGCGCGGGCGAGTGGCCTCGTCACACACCGGCAGCGGCCCGAGACGGCCAAAGGCACGGTCTTCGTCACCCTCGAAGACGAGACCGGCGCCGTCAACGTCATCGTCTGGCCCAAGGTCGCCGAGCAGCAGAGAACGCCCTTGCTCGGCGCGACCCTGCTCACCGTCTACGGCCAGTGGCAACGCCAGGGCGAGGGCGACAGGGCGGTGATGCACCTGCTCGCCGCGAAGCTGATCGACCACACGCCCATGCTGCGGGGCCTGGTCAGCCGCAGTCGCGACTTTCGCTAGCAACGCGAAGCGGCGCACGGCTCGTTCCTCGCCCGTCCGCGATGGGCAAGGCGGCTCCGGCAAAATCGCCGCAACGATGAGCACCACCCAGGTCGTCACTGCCGAATTGCGCGAGTGGATCGTCTCGCAAGCCGCCGCCGGGCATTCCCCCGAGGTCGTGCTCGGCGCGATGAAGGCAAGCGGCTGGAACGAATCGATCGCCCTGGTCGCGCTCGAGACGACGCTGCACGATCATCTGCACGGGCCGGCCGCCGTCACTGCACCAGACGAGCCGCCGCGTCCGCTGCCCGGCCGGCGCATCTCGGCCGCCACACCGCGTCTTCCTGCGGGCGACCGCGAGGTCGAAGTGCTGATGGCGCTCGCGCATCCCCGCGTCGTCGTCTTCGGCGACCTGTTGTCGGCCGACGAGTGCCAGGAGTTGATCGCCCTGGCCGGCGCCCGTTTGTCGCGCTCCGAGACCGTCGAGACGAGCACCGGTGCGAGCGAGGTCAACGAAGCGCGTACCAGCGAGGGCATGTTCTTTCTGCCCGGCGAGTTCCCGGTCTGCGCCCGGCTCGAGGCGCGCATCGCCCGGCTGCTCGACTGGCCGCTCGAGAACGGCGAGGGCCTGCAAATCCTGCGCTACCGGCCGGGGGCCGAGTACAAGCCGCACTACGACTACTTCGACCCCGCCGAGCCCGGCACGCCGACCATCCTCAAGCGCGGCGGCCAGCGGGTCGGCTCGATCGTCTGCTACCTGAACACCCCGGCGGCCGGCGGTGCGACCGTTTTCCCCGATGTCGGCCTCGAAGTCGCTCCGGTTCGCGGCAATGCCGTCTTCTTCAGCTACGACCGGCCGCACCCGGCCACGCGCTCCCTGCACGGCGGCGCGCCGGTCACCGCGGGCGAGAAATGGGTCGCCACCAAGTGGCTGCGGGAAGGACGGTTCGAGTGACCTCCGTGTCAACCGGAGTGCGATGGCCCGCGTTGTGACGCCGAGCAATCAGCTCCATCACGTCACCCTCCCGGGAGAGAAACACAATGAAGACCCTCATCGTCGCCGCCGTCGTATCGGCATTCAGCCTCGGCGCCGTCGCCGCGAGCCACATGGAGAAGGGCGCTTCGGCACCCATGGCCAAGCCGATGGCTGCGCCCATGGCCACCTCGGCCTCGGCGCCGATGGCCAAGAAGTCCATGAAGACCATGAAGGCCAAGAAGATGAAGAAGGCGGCTTCGGCCCCCTGAGCCAGCCAACGCAAGACATAACTCGAAAAAAGAAATGCCCGGCTTCGGCCGGGCTTTTTTATGGGCGCTCGACACTCCGGCGCGGGCTGCGGAAGTCTCAGCCGCGCCGAGCCACCCCAAGGGGCTGAGCGCCCCCCTGAGGGGCAGCGAACGAGGTGAGGGTGGGAGCTGCATGACCGAACGGCCGACTGCGCGCCAGTCGCCCCTTCTTCCGGTCTTCCCAGGTTTCAGGACCTTCGAGCTGCCAGTTGGCGATGCAGCCTTCGAGTTCGATCCGCTCCAGGCGGCGATAGGCACGGCCGGGAGCGACCGCGGACCAGGTACCGAGGCGCAGCCGCCATGGCAGGGCGGCGCTCGCCGCCGACACCCAGAAGACACATTCCTTGGCTCGCCAGAAGGCATGGCGCTCGAAATTGACCCGTCCCGCAAAGCCGGTCTGCGCTTCGAAAAGTGCGTAGCCGTCGTCGAACTCCACCACGCTCATGCCGATGTCGCCCGGCGAATCGCCGGTGCTGCGGTAGATGAGATACACGCACTCGATCCGCTGAGCCACGAACCGATCGACTTCGACCTCGTCACGGTAGACGACGATGTCCTGCTGCTGCCAGAGTGTCCGCCAGGTGCTCTTCATCGCCGGTCCGCCTTCGCTTGGGAGGAGCCGACCTTAGCCCGGGCCGCCGCGCGAAGCTGTGACGAGGCGAAAGCGACGTTACGCGGACCGGCCTCTGTCGGGCAGGTTTTCGATCGCGACGGGCTCGATGGAATCGGCCGGGGCGAAGCCGAAGATTCGACCGAAGAACGCGAGTTCGGCCTCGAGGGCGCGGCGGATATGCCGGGCCTGCCGAAAGCCGTGCTGCTCGCCCTCGAACAGCAGATAGGCGACCGGCAGCCCCTTGGCTTTCACCGCTTCGAACATCGCTTCGGCCTGGCTCGGCGGTACCGCCTTGTCTTCGGCGCCCTGGAACAGGATCAGCGCGCTCGACAGGCGCTCCGGAAAGTTCACGGGCGAGCGTTCGCGATAGACGGCGGCTTGCGCGGGGTATGGGCCGATCAGCGAATCGAGGTAGCGCGATTCGAATTTATGTGTATCGCGGGCCAGCGCTTCGAGGTCGCTCACGCCGAAGTGGCTGGCGCCGGCGTGGAAGACCTTGCGAAAGGTAAGCGCGGCCAGGGTCGTGAAGCCACCCGCACTGGCGCCGCGGATCGCCAGGCGATCCGGATCGACGTCGCCGCGCGCCACCAGGAAGCGGGCCGCGTTGATGACG
>JAYSMB010000566.1:0-9417 GCA_043725065.1 Burkholderiales bacterium | reverse complement strand
CCCAGATTTCATGCGCCTTGCAGGCCGACGCGTCCCAGGCCGACCTGCTCGACGCCGCTAACCAATTGAATTTGTTCGACTTTTAACCGGACAGTAGTGCTTCACACCCAATTGCAACCGGCGCTCGGCGGCGTCTTCCGCCATACGAGCTTACTCAGATTGGCGTACTGCGCAACGGTATTTGTCGCGTGGCGGCACGATCGTTGCGACCGGATCATCATGCCACAATGCCCAATCGCCTGCACAAGCTTGTCCTCGCCCTGCTCCTGCTGTCGGCCGTTCAGTGGCCGATGACAACTGCGTTCGCCCAGGCATCGAGCAACCCGAACATCAACGCGCAGCTGCTGATCGCGGCACGCCAGGCTGACCTCGCCAGGGCCAAGCGTCTGCTGGCGGAAGGCGCCGCGCCCAATTCGCGCAATCGGCTCGGCAAGACGGCGCTGCTGCTCGCCTGCGAAAAGGGCGACCTCGCACTGGCCGAGCTCATGCTCCAGCATGGCTCGGACATCGCTCTCGCCTCGGTGGAAGGCGTGACGCCGTTGATGGCCGCGAGCTACAACGGCAACGCGGAACTGGTGCGGCGACTGCTCGCGGCCGGCGCGCGATCCGAGCCGGTTGACCGCATGAACAAGCCGGCGATCGTCTACGCGGCCGGACAAGGCCATGCCGATGCTGTCGATGCCCTTCTGAGAACCGGCATCGACGTGAACGCCGCCTACGAACACGGATTGACCTTGCTCATGTGGGCGGCCGGCCAGGGCCACGGCGAGCTCGTGAAGCTGCTGCTGGCACGTGGCGCGAAGGCCGATCAGCGCGACGACCGTGGCATGAGCGCCTTCGACATCGCCCGGCAGACGCAACACGGCGAGATCGCGACTTTGCTTGGCCGTCCGCAGCTGCCCGGCTAGCCTGGGACGATGACACCTCCGATCGACGCGACCCGCTACGGTCGCGTGGCCGTCGCCTTGCACTGGCTGATCGGCCTGGCGCTGCTCAGTCAGATAGTCTTCGGTTTTCTTCTCGACGACATTGCGCCGCGCGCAACTCTTGCGCGTGCCGGCGTCATCAACCTGCACAAGTCTTTCGGGATCGTTCTTGGCCTGCTGATCGCCGCGCGCCTGGCGTGGCGCCTCACGCATCGACCGCCGGCCTGGCCATTGTCTCTGCCCGGCTGGCAACGAAGCGCGGCGCTCGCTGTCCATCGCGCGCTCTACGCGTGCATGGTCGCGATGCCCTTGTCCGGATACGTCGGGTCGAACTTCAGCAAGCATGGCGTGAGGTTTTTCGGAACGACCCTGCGTGCCTGGGGCCCGGATCTACCCGAGGTGTACACGTTCTTCAACGGCGTGCACGTTGTGACGGCATGGCTCTTCGGCCTTCTGATCGCCGCTCACGTCGCTGCTGCGCTGAAGCACGGGCTCGTCGAGCGCGACGGCGTCATGGCGCGAATCTGGCCGAAATCCTCCGCCTAGGTCCTGGCCCCGGCCATTTTTTGAAAAGAGCAGTCATGCCGCTTCGATCCTTTCTTGCTTGCTGCGCCGTCGCGATCAGCTCGCCGGCCTGGGCCGCGCCCTTCGCCTACGTTCCCAACGAAGGATCGGGCAGCCTGAGCGTCATCGATACCGCAACCGACCGGGTCGTGGCCGAGATTGCGGCCGGAAAGAAACCGCGCGGCACGGTCATCAGCATCGATGGCCGCACCGCCTACGTCAGCGATCAGCCGAACAACC
The DNA here is from genome assembly GCA_043725065.1 of Burkholderiales bacterium. Classification (GTDB taxonomy): domain Bacteria; phylum Pseudomonadota; class Gammaproteobacteria; order Burkholderiales; family Burkholderiaceae_C; genus Schlegelella_A. The sequence goes on along the minus strand of JAYSMB010000566.1, from coordinate 7,687 downwards.
AGCTCGTCACCGTCGACCTGGTGGCGCGCAAGCAGAGCGGCGCCATCGCGCTCGGCGAGTCGCCGGAAGGCGTGGGCATCTCGGCCGACGGTCGCTGGTTGGCGGTGGCCGTGGAAGAGAGCAACGACGTCGTCTTCATCGACACCCAGACCAACCGTAAGGCGTTCGTCGTCCGGGTGCGTGGCAAGAACCCGGAGCACGCAGTCTTCAGCCCCGACGGCAGATACGTGTTCGTCAGCGCCGAAGAAGGCGAAGCGATCGACGTGATCGATATCGCCAAGCGTGCCGAAGTGGCCCAGATCGCGGTCGGCGCGCGGCCGCGCGGGATCGGCTTTTCGCCGGACGGGCGGGTCGCGTATGTGGCGGCCGAGAATGCGAGCGAGGTGTACATCATCGACGCGCTCAAGTTCAGCGTCTCGAGCCGGGTCAAGGCCGGGCTGCGAAGTAACGGCATCGCCGTCCACCCTGACGGCCAGCGCGTCTACGTCTCCAATGGCGGAGACGCCAGCGTTTCGGTCCTGGATGCGGCCTCCGGTGCCGTCATCGCCACCGTCCCGGTCGGCCAACGACCCTGGAACATGGCGCTGACCCCCGACGGGAAAAAGCTCTACGTCGCCTGCGGCCGTTCCGGCAGCGTGTCGGTTATCGACACCGTGAGCAACGTCAAGATCGCCGAGATCGCCGTAGGGAAATTACCGTGGGGCGTGGCGATCCGATGAAAGGTGGTCGATGACGCGCCAGTACTGTTTCGGTCTTGCCTGCGCGTTGCTCGCGACGAGCAGCTGGGCCGACAATCCTGCCGAGGTACTCGAGCTGGCGCAGGTCGAGGTCGTTGGAACGACGCCGCTTCCCGGTTCCGGCGTCAACCTGCGCAAGCTGCCGGCAAACGCGCAGATCTTCACCAGCACGGAATTGCGCCAGCAGCGCAACGGCAGCCTCGTCGATTTCCTCGAGCGCAACGCGACAGGAATCTCGCTCAACGCGGCGCAGGGCAACCGCTACCAGACCGACGTCAATTTTCGCGGCTTTGCCGCTTCCCCCCTCCTCGGTACGCCGCAAGGCATCTCGGTCTTCTTCGACGGCGTGCGCATCAACGAGCCGTTCGGCGACGCCGTCAATTGGGACCTGATCCCGGCCTCGGCCATCTCGAGCATCCAGCTGATTCCCGGCTCGAATCCCGCGTTCGGTTTGAACACCCTGGGTGGTGCCATCGCCGTCTACAGCAAGAGCGGCGCGAGCGAATACCCGGCCCGGCCCGGTGGCTCGATCACGCTGTCCGGCGGTTCTTTCGGGCGCGCCACGCTGACGTTAGAAACGGGCGGGAAGACCGGGCCGTGGGACTGGTTCGTGACCAGCAACGACGCGACCGAACACGGCTGGGCCGAGCACAACGCCAGCCTCGTCGGGCAACTGTTCGCCAAGGTAGGCTGGCAAGACGACCGAACCGACATCGATATCAGCTTCGGCGGCGCCAACAATCGGCTCGAAGGCAACCAGACGCTGCCCCTCAGCTTCACCGACATTCGCAAGGCCTATACCTACCCGGACGAGAACCGCAACCGTGCCGGCTTCGTGGCGCTCAAAGCCAGCCACGCCGTCACGGACACCTTGCTGCTGAGCGGCAACGCCTACCTGCGCCGATTCAGAAACCGCAACGTCAGCAGCAATGTGAACGACGATGCCGACGGCAACGACGGCGCGCAAGCCATCAACGATTCTTCGCTCATCGAACAGACGAGTTTCGGAGCCGGCCTGCAGCTCACCTATACGCAGGCCATTGCCGGCGTGAGCCACAAGGCGACCTTCGGCGCCAGCGTCGATCGCGGGCGCGCTCGTTTCACCCGCACCTCGCAGGACGCGTCGTTCACCGCGGACCGCGGCACGATCGGCACCTCGCCGTTCGAGACGACTACCGACTCCGACTCGACGACACGTCATCTGGGTCTTTTCGTCGCCGACTCGATCGATCTCGATCCGCGCTGGACGCTGACTCTTGCCGGCCGCTTCAACCGGGCCGACGCGAGCATTTCCGACCGCAGCGGCACTGCGCCGCAACTGAACGGCTCGCACAGATTCGCTCGCTTCAACCCGGCGGCGGGCCTCAACTTCAACCCGACCAGCGAGCTCACTGTCTATACGAGCTACAACGAAGGCATGCGCGCGCCAACGGCGATCGAACTCACCTGTGCCGATCCGAATGCGCCCTGCACGCTGCCCAACAATTTTCTCGCCGACCCGTCCCTCAAGAAGATCGTCGCAAGGACCGTGGAGACCGGAGCCCGCGGCAAGCTCGAAGGCGGAATGAACTGGAGCGCGGCCGTGTTTCGCACCGACCTGCACGACGACCTTCAGTTCGTCAGCAGCAACGGCGTGGCGGTCAACGCCGGCTATTTTCAAAACGTGGGCACGACCCGGCGGCAAGGCCTTGAGCTCGGCGGCGCCGGCCGGCTTGGCCCAATCGACCTGACCCTGCGCTACAGCTTCATCGATGCGACCTTTCAGAGCGGTTTCTCGGAAAACAGTCCGAGCAACTCGAGCGCCGATGCCAACGGAGCGATCACGGTGCGACGCGGCGACTACATCCCGTCGATCCCACGTCATTCGCTCAAACTGCGCGCTGAGCTTCAGCCGGCTCCGGCCTGGCACATCGCGGCTACTGCGCAGGCAGCCAGCGCTGTGCATGCCCGCGGCGACGAAAACAACGTCGACACGCATGGACGCGTTCCGGGCTATGCGCTCGTCAATGTCGACACGCGGTTTCAGCTCACCGAAACGCTGCAGCTGTTCGCCCGCGTCGACAACCTGTTCAATCGTCGCTTCGCCAACTTCGCCATCCTTGGCGACAACGTGTTCACCGGTCCGGCTCAGCGCTTCGATGCAGCCAACCCGCGGGCCGAGCAGTTCCGCGGGTACGGAGCACCGCGTGGCGCAGAAATCGGCATGGAGTACCGCTTCGAATAGCCGCCCGAGACGAAAGGCCTACGCGTCGCTTCGCGTCTGCATTGCGAGCGCTTTGTTGGCGAGGGCATCGGCCTTTTCATTGCAGCGGTCGCCGGTGTGACCACGCACCCAGCGCACGCTGACCTTTCGCGCATCGGCAAGCGCGAACAACCGCTTCCACAACGCCAGGTTGGCGACCGACTCGCCCTTCGAATTGCGCCAGCCCTTGCGCTCCCAGCCGGCGCGCCATTCGCTCAGCCCCTTGAGGACGTACTGGCTGTCGGACACGAGCTCGACGGCGGCGCCCGCCGGCACCCGGGTCAGCCCTTCGATCGCCGCCGCCAGTTCTGCGATCTGATTGGTGCCCGGGCCGATGAAGCCGAAGTGATCGGTCTCGGTGCCGCTGCCGGGCGCGATCAGCACCGCGCCCCACCCGGCCGGTCCGGGATTGCTTGGCGCGCAAGCACCGTCGGTATAGACGATCCACTTGGTGTCGTTCATTCGGTTCGGAGTCGGTTCGGATTTGGTTCAGTACGGGTCGCAATGGGTTTCAAGTTCGGCGCCACGTCGCGTCGCGGCGACCGGTGCCGGTGCCGTCACCGGTTTCAGGCGCAACTCGTCGCGCACCAGGCCGACCAGGCGCATGCCGCGCACGCGTTTGACGGCGACGAGGTAGTAGAGCGCGCCGAATGGCGGCCACCAGCGGTCGCCCGCGCTTTCCATCCAGTGAAAGCGGGCGAGCCACTTTGCCGAGGTCACCGGCGGGATATAGCAACCGAAGCGGCCCGACTCGACTTCGAAGCTGAGCAGGCGCAGCCAGTCGCGCAGACGCCGGTAGCCGATGAACTCACCAGCGCGCGGCAGAAACAGATCACGTTCGGTGCCGAGGCCAAGGCTGCGTCGCATCCGACCGAGACGCTGCCGCGCTCCCCACAGGCTCGCAGGATTGAAGCCGAGGATGATCACGCGCCCTTCCGGTACCAGGACACGTTCCACTTCGCGCAGTGTCAGGTGCGGATCGCGCGCCAGTTCGAGTGAATGCGGAAGAACGACAAGGTCGAGGCTGGCCGCTTCGAAGGGCAAGGCGTCGAAATGGCAATGCAGCGCGATCGCCGTCTTCTCCGTCGCCGCCCGAAGCGCGGTATCGGCAGCGTCGATTCGTTGTTCGCTCTTTGAAGGCGGCGACTCGACGGCGAGCCAGCGATGCGGCATCCGGTTGGCGCGCAAGGCGTCGAGCTCGGGCAGGCCGAGTTGCAGCGCGTGAAAGCCGAACAGGTCGACCACGGCCTGGTCGAGATGGCGCTGCTCCCAGGCCAGCAGGTACTCGCCGGCGGGGGTCTTGAGCCACTGGGGCAACTGTATGATCGCGCCTTCCGTCATGAACCTGACCGCAGTACCCGCCTTCAACGACAACTACATCTGGATGATCGACGACGGCCGCAGCGCCATCGTCGTCGATCCGGGCGAAGCGGGGCCGGTCCATGCCGCGCTCGATGCCAGGCGGCTCGCGCTGGCGGCCATTCTAGTGACCCACCACCACGCCGATCACTGCGGCGGCGTCGACGACCTGCGCTCGCGCCTGCAAGGGTCCGTGTTCGGGCCGGCGCGCGAGACCGTGCCGCAGCCCTGTCAAGCGCAGAACGAAGGCGACGTGGTCGAAGCGATGGGACTTCGCTTCGAAGTGATCGACGTGCCCGGACACACCTCGGGCCACATCGCCTTCTTCAACCGCGCAGGCGCGGGCGAGCCGATCGTGTTCTGCGGCGACACCTTGTTCTCGGCAGGCTGCGGCAAGCTGTTCGAAGGCACGCCGGCACAGATGCACGAATCGTTGTCGAAGCTTGCGGCGCTGCCCGATGCGACACGCGTCTGCTGCGGCCACGAGTACACGCTCTCGAACCTGAAGTTCGCCCACGCCGTCGAGCCGGGAAACGCCGAGATCGTGAACCATATCGAGCGCTGCAAGGCCCTGCGTGCCGAAGGCAAGCCGACGGTGCCTTCGCCGATCGGCCGCGAGCGCCGCATCAATCCTTTCCTGCGCACCGCCGAGCCCGACGTGATCGCCGCGGCGCTTGCCCACGGCGCCGCGGCCAGCAGTGGCAGCGAAGTGCTCGCCGCCATCCGCACCTGGAAGAACGAGTTCCGATGACGGCCGCGCGAGCCCGGCCCTCGGCATTCGCATGGATCGCGTGGCCGCTTTGCCTTCTTGCCGGCTGCGCCTCGACACCTCCGTCCTCTTCGCCTTCATCCGTCGCCACGTCGACGGCCGCATCGGCGCCGGTCACGGCAGGCACCGCGACGCTGCCGAAAGGCATCGACGACGCCACCGCGCAAGCCGTCGCAGTCACGTCCCTGGCGCAAGACGGTCCGGCCGCCGCCGCACCGGTTCCGGTCGATCCGCTGCGCCCCGAGGTTCGACTCGACCTCGGCGATCGTGCCGCTCGAGTCGACCTGTGGGATCGGCTGCGCCGCGGCTTCGCGATGCCCGACCTCGACAACGACCTCGTGCGCGACCGCGAGCGCTGGTACGCGGCCCGGCCCGACTACGTCGCGCGCATGACCGAACGCGGCGGCCGCTACCTCTTTCACATCGTCGAAGAGCTCGACAAGCGCGGCATGCCGACCGAGCTCGCCCTGCTGCCCTTCATCGAAAGCGCCTTCAATCCGCAAGCGATGTCGGTAGCGCGCGCTTCGGGGATGTGGCAGTTCATCCCGTCGACCGGGCGCGACTTCGAGCTGAAGCAGAACGTGTTCCGCGACGACCGCCGCGACGTTCTCGCCTCGACCCGCGCCGCGCTCGACTACCTGCAAAAGCTATACGCCATGTTCGGCGACTGGCAGCTCGCGCTGGCCGCCTACAACTGGGGCGAAGGCAGTGTGCAGCGGGCGGTCGCCAAGAACCAGAAGGCCGGCCTGCCGACCAACTACGAGAGCCTGCGCATGCCGGCCGAAACGCAGCTCTATCTGCCCAAGCTGCAGGCGGTGAAGAACATCGTCCTGCGGCCCTCCGACTTCGGCCTGCAACTGCCCGAGCTGTTCAACCACCCTTATTTCCTGAGCGTTCCGATCGAGCGCGACATGGATGTCGCGGTCGCGGTCAGGATCGCCGGCATCTCGCTGGAAGAATTCCTGACGCTAAACCCGCAGATGAACCGGCCGGTCATCCTCGCGGCCGGAACGTCGCGAGTGCTGCTGCCCTACGACAACGCCAACCGCTTCGTCCGCGAGCTGCCATCGCATCGCGGCCCGCTCGCGACCTGGACCGCCTGGACCGCGCCAAAGACGATGAAGACGGGCGAAGCCGCGAAGTCGGTCGGCATGAGCGAAGAGGTGCTGCGCGATGTGAACCACATCCCGGCGCGCATGCTGATCAAGGCAGGCTCGACCCTGCTGGTGCCGCGCGGCAACGCCCTGCTTGCCGACGTGTCGGGCCACGTCGCCGACACGGCCACGCTGACGCTCGCGCCCGATGCGCCGGCTCTGCGCAGGTTGTCGCTGAAGACCGGCCGCAAGGACACGGTCGCCTCGATCGCCAAGCGCTTTCGCGTCAATGCTGCGCAACTCGCGGAGTGGAACAAGGTGGCGCCGAGCGCGAGCTTTGCGCCCGGCCAGACCGTCGTCGTCTATGTGGCGCAGGCCAGTCGTCAGGCTCGGGCGCACGGCCCGCGGACGACGCGTGTGGCGCATGGGTCGGGTTCCTCGCGCTCCGTCGCCTCGCACCCGGCCGCCGCGCCGAAGACCGCGCGTTCCGAGAGTGCGCACACCGCGAAGCACGTCCGCATCGCCAGGAACTGAGAGCCCGGGCGCCCGCCACGCCAACGCGATTCAACGCCGGTCGACGAAAGCGTGGGCGATGGTGCCCAGGTCGACGTACTCGAGCTCGCTGCCGATCGGCACGCCGCGCGCCAGTCGCGTCACGCGAACGCCGCGCGCTTGCAGCGCCTCGGCGAGCACATGCGCCGTCGCTTCTCCCTCGGCGGTGAAGTTGGTCGCGAGAATCACTTCTTCGACCGTGCCGTCGCCGGCCCGGTCGAGCAGTTCGCGGGCGCCGATCTCCAACGGGCCGATGCCGTCGAGCGGGCTGAGCCTTCCCATCAGCACGAAGTAGAGACCGCGGTAGCTGCCGGTGCGCTCGAGCGCGGCCTGGTCGGCCGGCGTCTCGACGACGGCAAGCTGGCGCCGGTCACGCGACGCATCGAGGCAGATGCCGCACACCGTTTGCTCGGTGAAGGTGTGGCAGCGCTCGCAATGGCGTACCCGCGCCACGGCTTGCCGCAGCGAATCCGCTATGCGCCGGGCGCCTTCCCGATCATGTTGGAGCAGGTGCCAGGCCATTCGCTGCGCCGACTTGACGCCCACGCCGGGCAGGCGACGCAGCGCTTCGACCAGCCCTTCGAGCGAAGCTTCAGTGGTCAAGAAATCCGGCCGTCAGAAGGGCAATTTCATGCCGGGCGGCAAAGGCATGCCGGCCGTAAGCTTGCCCATCTTTTCCTGGCTCACGGCTTCGGCCCTGCGCACGCCGTCGTTGAACGCCGCGGCGACCAGGTCCTCGAGCATCTCCTTGTCGTCACCGACCAGGCTCGGGTCGATGGCGATCCGCTTCACGTCGTGCTTGCAAGTCATCGTTACCTTGACGAGACCCGCGCCCGACTCGCACACGACTTCGATCGTCGCGAGCTCGTCCTGCGCCTTCTTCAGGTTGTCCTGCATCGCCTGGGCCTGCTTCATCAGACCGGCGAGTTGACCT
>JAYSMB010000565.1:0-8448 GCA_043725065.1 Burkholderiales bacterium | reverse complement strand
CAGCTGGGCAGCAGGCCACCGGGGAAGACGTACTGCTGGATGAAATCGGTGGAGCGGGCGTAGCGCTCGAACAGGTCGTCGCGGATCGTGATGCTCTGGATGCAGGCCTTGCCGCCCGGCTTGAGGCGCGACGCCACCGTCTTGAAGAAGGTGGGCCAGTATTGCCTGCCAACCGCTTCGAACATTTCGATCGAGACGATCGCATCGAAGGGTGCGTCGTCGATGTCGCGATAGTCCTGCAGGCGCAGATCGCCGTTCAGGCCGGCGGCGGCGAGGCGCTTGCGGGCCCAATCGAGCTGTTCCGACGACAAGGTCACGCCCGTCACCGCAGCGCCGAGCTCGCGCGTCGCCAGCTCGGCCAGCGCGCCCCAGCCGCAGCCGATCTCGAGCACCCGGTCGCCCGGCTCGACTTCGCACTCGGCGAGCGCCCGGCGGGTCTTTGCCCATTGCGCTTCGACCAGGTCGCCCGACGCGTTACCTTCGAACCAGGCACTGCTGTAGCTCATCGTCGGGTCGAGCCAGAGACGATAGAAGGCGTTGCCCAGGTCGTAGTGGGCGTGGATGTTCTTCTTCGAGCCGCGCCGCGAATTGCGATTGAACAGATGTCGCGCGCGGTAGAGCAGCGAGCCCCACCAGCTGCCGTAGATCACCTTCTCGACCGCGTCGCGGTTGGCGGTGAAGACCTTGAGCAAGGTGGCAAGGTCCGGCGTCGTCCAGTCGCCGGCGATGTAGGTCTCGGCGAAGCCGATGTCGCCCGATTTGAGCGCGGCAGCGCAAGGGTTCCAGTTGCGCAGCGTGATCGCGGCGCGCGGACCGTCGGAAGCTTCCTGTCCGAAGTGCGCCATCGTGCCGTCGGGCATGCGCACGTCGAGCGAGCCGTAGCGCAGCTGCGCGAGCAGGCCGAAAACGACACGGGCCGCGGCCGGAGCGGAGGGGGCGAGCGCGGGCTCGGAAGTGCGGGTCAGCGTGGTCATGGGCTCGGCGCGGAGACAAAGGCTTAGCGGGTGACGAAGGATCGCGGCGGTGCCGGCTTGCGAAGAAAGGGAACGCGCTTGGTCCAGAGTTTCAGCGCCTGCCAGTGAATGCGAAGGACGACGCCCAGCGTCATCAGCGGAACCGAAAAGAACGCGGACCGGATGCGACCCTTCGTCAACGGCTCGAGCGCTCCCGAGATGCTGGTCCGCAGGAGCACGCCGGCCGCGTCGTGATGGTCGATCCGCGCCACCGTTCTTGCGGGAGAGGTACGCGCCACCCCGCCCGGCGGATGCAGGTCGGTGCGCAGGAAGCGAAAGCGATAGTCGCCGGCGACGGAGCAGAAAGGCGAGACATAAAAGTCCTTGGTGGCACGTACTTCGTGGCCGAATGCAAGCTTGGGGCCACACAGCAGATAGCAGTGCCGCTCGCCGAAGGTGTTGTTGACTTCGACGACGACGGCCGCCAGCGTCCCGTCGGCGCGGTGGCAATACCAGAAGCTGACCGGCTTGAAGGTGAAGCCGAGCACGCGCGGATAGCAGTGCAGCCAGACTTCCCCATTCGCGTCGGCGATGCCTTCTGCGGCGAGCAGGGCGTCGAGCCAGGCCAGGCTATCGGCGCGGCCGTCGCCATGGTCGGCGTCGTGGAAGCTGAGCAGGCCGAAGCGGTTGCGCGCCAGCGCCAAAGCGGGATGTTCGCGCAGACGCCGCATCGGCAGGAGCAGGAAGTAGGTCGGATAGGCGAACGCGTGTTGCACCGGGCGCAGCCGCCGGTGCCGGACCTCGCCGATGCCGAGCAGCGGCGCCGGGAGTTCCGCGGTCATGCCGACTCCGCCGTCAGGACAACCGATGGCTCGTGAGCCGGGAATCGCCTGGCGATCTGCTGGGCGACCGCCAGCCCCGACGTCAGGCCGTCCTCGTGAAATCCATAGCGCGCCCAGGCGCCGCAGAACCAGGTGTCGCGCCGGCCTTGCAGGGCGGGCAGGAGCGCCTGCGCGGCAACGGCGGCACGGTCGAAGACGGGATGCGCGTACTCGAACTCGCCATGGACGGATCCCGGAGCCGGCACTTTCAGCGGGTTGAGCGACACGATCACCGGCGTCGCGAAGGGCAACGGCTGCAAACGATTGATCAGGTAGTGCAGGCAGACCGAAGCGCTTTCCCGATTGGGGCTCGCCGCGCGCTCATAGTTCCATGCCGCCCAGGCGCGCCGTCGTCGCGGCAGGACGCTGGCGTCGGTATGCAGGACGGCGCGATTGGCGTGGTAACGGATGGCGCCCAGCACCTCGCGCTCGGCGTCGCTCGCGTCGGCAAGCAGGGCCAGCGATTGGTCGCTGTGGCAGGCCAGGACGACCGCGTCGAAGTGCTCCCGCCCCCCGTCTGTCGTCACCCTGGCGCCGCCCGAGACGAGCCGGCGGATGTGGCGGACCGGCGTCTTCAGGCGCGCGTCGGGAATCGATTTGACCATGCGGGCCACATAGTTCTTCGCCCCGCCGCGCACCGTCCTCCAGGGCGGCCGGCCGGTGACCTGGAGCAGGCCGTGGTTGTGGCAGAAACGGATCAGTGTCGCAATCGGGAAACGCAGCATCTGGTCGGTCGGGCACGACCAGATGCAGCCGATCATCGGCAGGAAATACCAGTCGCGAAAAGCGTCGGAGAAGCGGTGCGCGGCGAGAAAGTCACCGATCGGCTGGTCGAGCGCGGCCAAGCCGGAGGCGGTTCCGTCCTCGGCGAGCGTGGTCGTCAGACGGTTGAAGCGCAGCAGGTCGGCAAGCATTCGCCAGAACGCCGGCCGCGCCAGGTTGGCGCGCTGCGCGAATACGGTGTCGCAGTTACAGCCGCTCCACTCCAGGCGCCCGCCTTCGGCCTGGACCGAGAACGACATCTCCGACGGCGCCGTCTCTACGCCGAGCTCGGCAAACAGGCCGATCAGCTTCGGGTAGGTTTTCTCGTTGAAGACCAGAAAGCCGGTGTCGATGCCATGGGTCACACCCTCCAGCGTCAGGTCGACCGTGTGGGTGTGGCCGCCGAACCAGTCTGCCGCTTCGAACAGCGTCACCCGGCCGTGCGCTGCAAGGCCGCGTGCCGCAGCCAGACCGGCGATCCCGGAACCAACCACTGCGAAGCGCTTCACAGGCGGAGCGGGCCGCCCAGGGCGGCCCGCTTACCGTATAGAAATGTCGCCGAGCGCCCCCGGGGGAACGAGGGAGGGAGGAGGGAGGAGGAGAACCCCCCGGGGATTTCAGCCAGCGTGACCGGCCGGCTCCGCGACGAAAACCGAGCCCGTATGACGCCGGTGCGCGCAGAGAGTTCCCGCCCTGTTTCGAAAACTCTTCCCCTTGTCATTTCTTTCCTCTTTCGGTCCCTACGCACTACACCTGGCGCCGGATGCGCCCCATGGCGTCACCGGTTTGAATCCGCGCCGGTCGGCCCCACGTATCACGCATCCATATCCTGTCGCGGGGCAGCGACTAAACTCGCCCCCTTGCAAGGCCGCCGATGATCTACCCCGAACTCTTCAAGCAGCTCGAAGCTGTCCGCTGGAACATGGACCAGGACATTCCCTGGAGCCAGTTCGTCGCGAGCCGGCTCACCGAAGAGCAGGCGCAGACCGTCAAGATGAACGCCATCACCGAATGGGCGGCACTGCCGGCGACCGAGATGTTCTTGCGCGACAACCGCGACGACAGCGATTTTTCCGCATTCATGAGCATCTGGTTCTTCGAGGAGCAGAAGCATTCGCTCGTGCTCATGGAGTATCTGCGGCGCTTTCGACCCGACCTCGTGCCGACCGAAGCCGAGTTGCATGAGGTCCGCTTCGATTTCGACCCGGCGCCCAAGCTCGAGACGTTGATGCTGCATTTCTGCGGCGAGATCCGCCTCAACCACTGGTACCGGCGCGCGGCGGAGTGGCACAGCGAGCCGGTCATCAAGGCGATCTACGAAACGCTGGCGCGCGACGAAGCGCGCCATGGCGGCGCCTACCTGCGCTATATGAAAAAAGCGATGCAGAAGTTCGGCGACGAGGCGCGCGCCGCTTTTGCCAAGGTCGGTGTACTGATGGCGAGCGCGCGGCGTACCGCGCAGGCCCTGCATCCGACCAACCTGCACGTCAACACCAGCCTGTTCCCACGCGATACCGTGCAAAGTCGCCTACCCGATCCCGAATGGCTCGGGGCCTGGCTCGACAAGCAGATCCAGTTCGACTCGGTTTGGGAGAGCAAGGTGGTCGAGCGCATCCTGCACAACCTCGGCCTGCTCCTGGAGCGCAGCTTCGCCAGCGTGCAAGAGCTGAATCGGTACCGCAAGGAGCTTACCGCCAAGGTCGCTGCCGCGGCTGCGACGGCCGCCGGCAGCGTCGTCCCCGCCGCACCTGGCGTCAAGCCCGCCTGATTCGAGTGCGAACCTGAGGCGCTCGCCTCAGGCTTTGGCCGCCAGCCTCGCCTGTTCGGCCTTGCGATCGGCCGACACCTTCTGCGCGCTCGGTCGCTCGCCGACGATTCGCACGTAAGCTTTCCAGTCGACACCGCCGGCGGCAAGCAGGTCCTCGCCGAACACCGCCTTCGTCGCCATCGAGACGATGGGCAGCGAGTTCCAGGCCGAACAGTCGGCCTGCGTGAAGGTCTCGCCGGCGAGGTAGGGCGTGAAGCGGGCGAGTCGCCTGAAGGCTGCGATGTTCTTCTCGAGCGCCGACCGGATCCGCACGGCATCCTCATCGCGCAAACTGCCACCGAAGAACGCTTTCGGATAGAGATCGCGGGCGACGAGCTCCAGGTGCAGGTCGACAAAGATCGCGAGCTCGCGCACCTTGGCCGCGTCGAAAGCATCGCGCGGCAGAAGCGGCGGCTCCGGATACGCGGTCTCGATGTACTCGAGCATTGCCTGGCTTTCGCAGAGCGGTCCGCGCTCGGTGCGCAGGAACGGGATCTTGGCCAGCGGCGACGCACCCAGCAGATCTTCACCGCTCCCGCCTGTGTTGACGTACTCCTCGCTGAACGGCACGCCTTTTTCGAGCAGCGCCAGCTTGACCTTGTTGTAGTAGTGGGAAATCGACGATCCGCAAAGCACGAGCATGGAAGTCTCCGGAGGCTTTTCGCTTGGAGTCTACGACCCGCCGCAAGGCGACAATCGGGTCGTGTTGCCCGCCTTCGTCGCCAAGCTCTGCCCGCGCGCCGAGCTGCAGCCGCGGCTTGCCGCGCTGGCCCGGCCGCTCGTCTTCACGAACGGCGTGTTCGACATCGTCCACCGCGGGCACGTCACCTACCTGGCGCAGGCGCGTGCGCTTGGCGTCAGCTTGGTCGTCGGCCTCAACAGCGACGTTTCAGCCCGTGCGCTCGGCAAGGCGCCGGGCCGCCCGCTCAATCATGAAGGCGACCGCGCCACGGTCCTTGCCGCGCTCGAAAGCGTGAGCCTGGTGACGCTGTTCGACGAAGCGACGTCGATCGAACTGCTCAAGCTCGTTCGGCCCGATCTCTACGTCAAGGGTGGCGACTACGACATCGATCGGCTCGCCGAAACGGCACTGGTGCGTAGTTGGGGCGGCGAGGCGAGGGAGCTGGCCTTCGTCGACGGCTATTCGACGACGGCGCTGGTCGAACGAATCCGTCGCTGAACTCGGGGGTGGCCCGGGGCTACTCGCTGCTGCGAAAGTCGAGCGTCTCGAGCTTGATGCCGTGACGCTCGCGCTGACGGCGCGCCGGAAAGACGATTTCACGCTCGACCCAGCGCCGCAACCTCGCCGCCTCCGGCGAGCGTTCCTTGGCGATGTGGGCGAGCAGTGCTTCGTCGCTCAGGTACGGCTCTCGCGGCCGGCCGCGCATACCCCAGCCGCCCGGGTAGGTGATCTGCAGCGCGGCATCACTGGCTGTGAAGCCGGCGATCGCACGGATATCGGCCAAGCGCACCCAGCGCTGGTGGTCGGCGTCTTCGACGACGCGAACGGACCGCCCCTTGAAGGCGAAGTGCCGGCCTTCGAGTTCGCGCCAGTTGGCGCGCCGCATCTCGTGCCAGGTGGCGATCGTCAGGTCCATCAGCGGTCGCGCCAGAACGATGCCGACAACGCCCGCCATGAACAACAGGCCGCTGCCGAAGCCCAGGCGCCACAGCGCCCAAGTCGCCGCTGCGCAAAGCGCCAGACGGATCACGATCGTCTTGAGGATCTCGATCACGACGTCTTCCGGTTGACGAGAAAGATGCCCGCGGCGACCGTCGCCAAGGCGAACAGCAAGCGCCCGGTCACCGGCTCGGCGAGGAGCACCGCGCCCAGCAGCAGGCCGAACACCGGCGTCAGCATCGTGAACGAAGCGAGTCGCGTCGCCGGGTAGTGGCGAATCAGCCAGAACCAGAGCAGGTAGCTCGCGAAGGTGACGATGACGACCTGGAAGCCGATCGAAGCCCAGGCCAACGCCGAGAGGTGGTCCGGCAAGGGCGCACCGGAAAGCAGCGCCGCGGCGACGAGAAGCAGCGCGGAGATGCCGAGCTGGTAGAGCAGCGTTTTTTCCGCCGACGCATGGGTCAGCGCCGAGCCACGCACCGCCAGCGTCGTTGCGCCCCAGAGCGCGCCGCCGATCAGGCCGAGCGCATCGCCGAGCCACTGCTTCGGGCCGACCGCGGGTTCGGAAAATTCTTCCGCGAAGGCCCAGGTCACGCCGGCGAACGCGAGCACCAGCCCGGCCGATTGCCACAGGCTCAAGCGCTCCGAGCGGGCGATCAGCGGCATGCCGAGCGCGACGACGAAGGGCGCGGTGTAGAGGAAGACGACCATCCGCGATGCGGTCGTGAACTGCAGGCCCACGAAGATGCAGAATAACTCTGCGGCGAACAAGGCGCCGGCGAGCAGACCGCCGGGCAGGGTCGCGTCGCGATCGAACAAGGCGATGCCGCGGCTGCGCGACCACAGCCAGACGAGTGCCGCGCCGCCGATCGAGCGTGCCGCCGCCTGCCAGAGTGCCGGGATCTCGGGCATCGCCGACTTGGCGGCGACCTGGTTCAGGCCCCAGAGAAAACAGCAGAAGACGAGCGAGCCGAGAGCGATCGCGTCGAGGTGGGTTTTTCGCTCAGTCATTGCGGCCGATGGTAAGCGCGCGTCCGCGCAGCGCTTCCGCAACAGCGCAAGCAAGCAGGCCGGCGACCAGACCGCTGGCGTGAGCGAACGGCGCGACGGCGATGTCCCAGCCGGCCGGGTGGCGCAACGCTTCGCCCCAGGGCGCTTCGCTCAGAACCTTGGCGGAAAGGGCGGCGAGCACGGCCACGCCGATCGCCCGTCGAGGCCCTTGCGTTCTGACGACGAGGTAAAGCGCTGCCACCGCGACGCCCGCATGCAGCACGCCCGAAAGGCCGCCGTAGTGAACGAGCTCGGGCCGCGCCAGCAGGCCGAGCTGGGTGAGCGGCCAGGCCGCGAACCAGGCCAGCGCAGTGCGCTGCGGAACGCGACCGACCCATCCCAATGCGCCGACCAAAGCCGCACCGGCCAGGTTGACCGCAAGGTGCAGGTTGCTGAAGTGCAGCCAGGCCGCGCTCCAGGCGCGCCAGGGCTCGCGCCAGGCGAGTGCCGGCTGCCAGTCGATCGCAGCGGCCGACGCAGCGAAGGTCGGGCAAGCGAAAGTCGCAGCCGCGAAAGCCCCGACAGCGCCCAGCCCCAGGACGGCGGCGAGGGTTGCCCAGGCCCGACCGGCGTCGCCCGGGGCCCCGCTCTCAGCCGAAGACCGCACGCCAGAGCGCGAGGACGGCGGTGCTCTGCTCGGCCATCGTCTCCGGGTCGAATTGCGTCGGCTGCTCGTCGAGGCGGGCCCGATGCTGGGCCCGGCGCAAGTCGCGGTAGGCGTCGGCGGCAGCGCTGCCCACGCCTTGCGGCAGCAAGCCGGCGGCCTCGGCACGACGCAGCAGCGCGATGTTGCCGACGTCGTCGAGCAGCTCCGCATGCGCGCCGCTCTCCGCAAGCACGAGTGCTTGCACCGCGAACTCGACATCGATCATGCCGCCGGCGCTGTGCTTGAGGTCGAAGCGGCCCGCCTTGACCGGGTGCGCGCGGCGCACTTTCTCGCGCATCGTCTTCACTTCTTCGCGCAAGGCCGCGGCGTCGCGCGGCGCGGCCAGCACGGTCCGGCGCACGGCCTCGAAGCGGGGCGCGATCCGTTCGAGCCCGGCACACCAGCGCGCCCGCGTCAGTGCCTGGTGCTCCCAGGTCCAGGCCGTGTTGCTGCCACGCCCGGTCTGGTAGTTCTCGAACGAGCCGATCGAAGTCACGAGCAGGCCGGAACTTCCGTTCGGTCGCAGCGCGGTGTCGATGTCGAACAACTCACCGGCGGCGGTGCGCATGGTGAGCCAGGAGATGAGCTTGCGTACGAACGCGCCGTAGACCTCGGCTGCCTGGTCGGCATCGATGTCGGGGTCGTCGTGGACGAACACGACGTCGAGATCGCTGCCGTAGCCGAGCTCCTTGCCGCCGAGCTTGCCGTAGGCGATCACGGCCAGCCGC
>JAYSMB010000564.1:0-4172 GCA_043725065.1 Burkholderiales bacterium | reverse complement strand
ATGCTCTGCAACGCCGGCATCGCGGCGACTGTGCAGCGCAAGTACGCGAGCAGCATCGCCGGCGAGTTGCCTCCCGATCAGGCGCTGCCCGAGGTCTGGATCAACGAAGACTCGGAACTCGAGCGCGCGCGGGTCTTGCTGCACGAGCTTCGCCATCCGCAGCACCGGCACTGGGCCTGCCCGAAGTGCCACGAAGTGATCGACGGGCCGTTCGAGCAATGCTGGAACTGCGGCGCCGACATGCCGTTGTTGTCATCCTGAGCAGAGCGAAGGATCTCGCGCCACCACGAGACCCTTCGCTGCGCTCAGGGTGACAGGTTCAGTAGGTGCCCGGATAGGCACCGCCATCGGCGAGCACGTTCTGCCCCGTGATGTAAGCAGCATGCACGCTGCAGAGAAAGGCGCAGATCGAGCCGAACTCCTCGGGCGTGCCGTAGCGCCTGGCCGGAATTCCGCGCTGCCGCGCCTCGGCGACCTGCTCCAGGGTCTTGCCCTCGCGCGCCGCCGTGGCCGCCGACACGGTACGGATGCGGTCGGTGTCGAACACGCCCGGCAGCAGGCCGTTGATGGTGACGCCACGCGCAGCAAGGCCGGTGCGCGCCAGCCCAGCGACGAAGCCGGTGAGTCCGCTGCGCGCTCCGTTCGAGAGGCCGAGCACGTCGATCGGCGCCTTCACCGAGCTCGACGTGATGTTGACGACGCGGCCGAAGCCGCGCTCGGCCATCGCGTCGACGGTCGCCTTGATCAGCGCGATCGGTGTCAGCATGTTGGCGTCGATCGCCTTGATCCAGGCGTCGCGGTCCCACTGGCGAAAGTCGCCGGGCGGTGGCCCGCCCGCGTTGTTGACGAGGATGTCGACCCGCGGGCAGGCGGCCAGAGCGGCGGCGCGGCCCGCTTCGGTCGTGATGTCGCCGGCCACCGTACGCACCTCGCCGCGACCGAGGCCACGCAGCTCCGCCGCGGTCGCTGCCAGCACTTCGGCGCCGCGCGCCGTGATCACGACATTGACGCC
The DNA here is from genome assembly GCA_043725065.1 of Burkholderiales bacterium. Lineage (GTDB taxonomy): Bacteria > Pseudomonadota > Gammaproteobacteria > Burkholderiales > Burkholderiaceae_C > Schlegelella_A. The sequence continues at coordinate 3,160 of JAYSMB010000564.1, read as the reverse complement.
CTCTTTGGCCAGCGCCACGGCGCAACCCTTGCCCAGGCCTTTGCTTGCCGCGCAGACCAGCGCCCATTTGCCTTCGAGTCCCAGATCCATCGCTCTCTCCTATCGCCACCTGGTCAACAGCCAGATGCCCGCGAGCACGAGCACGGTCCCGGCGACGATCCAGCCCGTGAACGGTTCGCCGAGTATGACGACGCCCATCAGGATCGTCGACATCGGCCCGACCATGCCCAATTGCGCCGCAACGCCGGCGCCGACGCGCTCGATCGCCATCATCACCATCACGACCGGCGCAAAGGTGCACAGCGTCGCGTTCAGGACCGACAGCCAGATCACCTCGGGCGCGACGGCGAGCGCCGAGAGCGGTCGAAGAACCAGGAACTGCGCAATGCAGAACAGGCAGGCGATGCTGGTCGCCAGCCCGGTCAGGCGCAAGGCGCCGAGGCGGCCCACCTCCTCGCCGCTGAAGACGAGATAGATCGCGTAGCTGATGGCGCTGGCGAATACGAGACCGGCACCGAGCGCTGTGGTGCTGCCCTGGAACGAAACTTCGTGGCCGAATACGAGCAGCACGCCGCAGTAACTTACCGCCAGTGCGATGAGCTGTCGCGCCGTGACGCGGCGCTTGAAGACGAGCGCGCCGATCCCAAGCACCAGCGTCGGGTTCAGGTAGAGGATCAGCCGCTCGAGGCTGGCGGTGATGTAGGCGAGGCCGGCGAAGTCGAGAAAGCTTCCCAGGTAGTAGCCGCAAAAGCCGAGGCCCGAGACCACCAGCCAGTCGCGCCGCGTCAACGCCCGCTTGCCGCGCCCGGCCCACCACGTGAGCACGACGAACAGCGGCAGCGCGAACAGCATCCGGTAGGCGATGAGGGTGACCGCGTCGACGCCGTACCGATAGGCCAGCTTGACGATGATCGCCTTGCCCGAGAAGGCGATGGCGCCACCCATTGCGAGTGCAAGGCCGGGCCAGAGAACCGGCGCCGCGACGATCGACAACCCGGATTGCGGAACGGTCGGGTCTGCCGCAATGGTCTCGGGGCGCATCGCGTGGGATTCTAGGGACGATGCCTGATCGCTTTCGCTCGCGCCCGTTCGGCTCCGCGCTTTCGGCCGGCCTGGATCGCGCGACCCGGGCCGGTGCCTGGCTGGTGTTGCCGCTGGCCTTGCTGTTGTTCGCGCAATGGCCGCTGCGCGACGCGATCGGCGCCTGGTCGCGCCAGACCAACGACATCGCGCAATGGGTGTTCGCGCTGTACGTCGCGCTCGCCCTGCGCGAGGCGACGCGGCAGCACGCGCACATGGCGGCGGGGCTGTTCGTCGCCCGCTATTCCGCCGTTTGGCAAAAGCGCATCGCCCGGTTCGGCGAAGCGATTTGCGTCCTGCCCTGGGCGTTCTTCGTTCTCGTGACCGGCGCTGCGCCGACCTGGAATTCGGTGCTCGGCCTCGAAGCGTTTCCCGACACCTTCAATCCGCTCTACTTCGTGATCCGTGCGAGCGCCTGGCTGCTTGCCTTGATGATGGCGCTGCAGGCGCTCGTCGATCTCGCGGGCGCTGGCGCACCGCGGCCGCAGGACGACGAGGACGGCGAACAACGTTCCGACCTGCCATGAGCTGGCTCGGCCTCGCCATGTTCGTCGTCGCGATCGCGCTGATGATCGCCACCGGCCTTCCGGTCTACGCCGTGCTGCTCGGCGTCGCCGGCGTGTTCGCGGCGCTCGGCGTGGCGCTCGGCGCCTTCGACTGGCATCTGCTCGCGGCCCTTCCCTCGCGCGTGGTCGGCCTGCTCGAGCACGACCTGCTGCAGGCGCTGCCGCTCTACGCCCTGATCGGCGCGCTGCTCAATCGCCTGCCGCTCGCGGGACTCATGCACGCCGCGGGCGAGCGACTGTTCGCGCGCAGTCCCGCGTCGGCTCAACTCTCGGCGCTGGGCGTCGGCGCCCTGCTCGCGCCGATGAACGGCTCGGTCGGCGCCAGCCTCCACATGCTTGCGCGACGGGTCGCGCCGGCGCTGGCCACGCGCGGCGTGGCGCCGGCCGAAGCGACGGCGACGGTCTGCGTGGCCAGCACGCTCGGCATCGTCATTCCGCCGTCGCTGGTGCTGCTGTTGCTTGGCGACGCGATGATGCGCGCCCACACCGAAGCGACGAACGTCACGCACGCGGCAGTGCGCATCGTCAACACCCAGGACGTGATGCGCGCCGCGCTGCTGCCCGGCCTTGCCGTCCTGGTCGCGGCCCTGGCGATCACGGCATGGCGGTCGCGCGGACGGGCCCGCGCCGTCATCGCGCCGCTCGGCCGCGCTGCGGCGGCTCAGGCGATGGGCGCGGCGATCGTGATCGTCGTGCTGCTCGGCGCGGTCGCGGTGGGGCGCGTCTACGCGGTCGAAGCCGCGGCGACGGGTGGCTTGCTGCTGCTTGGCTGGGGCGTGATCACGCGTCGCCTCGACCGCAGCTTGCTCGTCGCCGTTCTCGGCGACGCGATGACACTGACCGGCCTCTTGATGGCGCTGCTGGTCGGCGCAACCAGCTTTTCGCTGGTGCTGCGCGGCTTCGGCACCGATGCGCTCGTCGCCACTGGCCTGCACACGCTCGACGCGCATCCGCTCGCGATGCTGGGGGCCGTGCTTGCAGGCATGGTCGCGTGCTCGTTCGTGCTCGATGCCTTCGAGATGATCTTTCTGGTCGTGCCGCTGGTGATGCCGCCGCTGCTCGCGGTCGTGCCCGACGCGGCATGGGTCGCCACGCTCACGCTGCTGGTGCTGCAGATGGGCTTCCTCTTGCCACCGCTCGGCTATGCCGTCGTGATGTCGCGGCTGGCGACGCGCGAGCCGCCGGCGCTGGCGGCGCTTGCGCGAGCGCTCGCGCCGCAACTGGTTGCACAAGCGCTGCTGATCGCCGCCCTTCTTGCCTGTCCGGGGCTGACTCACTGGGGCGCGAACGAGGCGGCAAGCGCCGGCGCGCCAACGCTTTCCAACGAGCAGGTCGAGCGTCTGATGGACGATGCCTTTCGCAGCCAGTCGCGCGACGCCGCGCATGAAGCCTCGCCTGCGAGCGAACCGTCGCGCTAGTCTGAAGTTCCTCCCATCCTGTAGGCACCGCGACTACGCCAAGTGCTTGTCACGCCTCAGTATTTTGGTTGTTCCGCGGCTTAATTTGAGTTCTAT
>JAYSMB010000563.1:0-4192 GCA_043725065.1 Burkholderiales bacterium | reverse complement strand
CGCACGGCCAGGCACTCAGGCACTCGCGTTTCACGCTTTGCGCTGGCTCGGTGCGGCCGAGGTCGTGCGGCGCAAGCTGGCGAGGAAAGCGCCGCCTTCGCAGGTCGATGCCTTGCTGCTCGGCGCGTTGGCCCTGCTCTGGCCGCCGGGCGACCCGCCGTACGCCGACCATGTGCTTGTCGACCAGGCGGTGTCCGCGGCTCGTAAGAGGGCACCCGCCAGCGCTTCGTTCGTCAATGCCGTGCTGCGTCGCTTCATCCGCGAACGCGTGGCCACGGTCGCAGTCGCACTGGTCGATCCGCTCGCACGCTGGAATCACCCTGCCTGGTGGCTCGAGTGCCTGCGCCGGGACTGGCCGGACCAGTGGCGATTGATCGCCGATGCCGACAACACGCATCCGCCAATGACCTTGCGTGTGAACGCGCGCCGCGGCACGGCGGCCGACTATGTGGCCAGGCTTGCCGAAGCGGGCCTGGAGGCCGAGGCGGGGCCCGGCCACGCCGTCCGCCTGCTTCGGGCCGTGCCGGTGACACGATTGCCCGGCTTTGCCAACGGCGATGTCTCGGTGCAGGACGCTGCCGCGCAACGCGCCGCCGAGCTTCTGGCCGCAAGACCGCTTTCGCCAGGTGCGCGCGTGCTCGACGCCTGCGCCGCGCCCGGCGGCAAAACCGCGCATCTGCTCGAGCTCGCCGACCTGGACCTGCTCGCCATCGATCGCGACGCCAGCCGCCTCCTCCGTGTCGACGAAACCCTGGCCCGCCTCGGCCTGCACGCGACAACGCTGGCCGCCGACGCCGCCGACCCTTCGACATGGTGGGACGGACGCCAGTTCGACGCGATCCTGCTCGACGCGCCGTGCAGCGCCTCGGGCATCGTCCGCCGCCATCCCGACGTGCGCTGGTTGCGCCGGGCCAGCGACATCGGCGTACTGGTCGAAACGCAGGCGCGCCTGCTCGATGCGCTCTGGCCCCTGCTCGCGCCCGGCGGCCGCCTGCTCTACTGCACTTGCTCGCTGTTCAAGGCCGAGGGGCAGGCGCAGATCGACGCTTTTTTGCAACGGCGCAGCGACGCCTTCATCCCCGCGGCGCCCCCTTCGCCCGGGCAGCTGCTGCCGCTGCCCGACAATCGGGAGACGCGGCCGGCGCCCGCGCCTTCAGCGTCGGCCGACGGCTTTTTCCTGACGCTCATCGAGAAACACCGAGACATCACGAACCCATGAACTTGCCGCCGCCGCCCGGCTCGTTGCGCCGCCGCAGCCTGCTGCGCGCGCTCGGTGTCGCGGCCTTGCGAGCCCTGCCGGTCTGGGGCGCCGCGACGACCCTGCTGGGCAAGGCGCCGGACGCGCTGGCCGCCACGGCCGAGCTCACCGTCTTCGAGGTCAGCCGCGACGAAGACGGCGTCAGTCTCAGCTACGCCGTCGAGTTCGACCTGGGCCGCGGCGTCGACGACGCGCTCGTCAAATCGGTGCCGCTGTTCTTCGTCGCCGAGGCGGAGATCTTTCGCGACCGCTGGTACTGGCGCGATCGCCGTGTCGCCCATGCGGTGCGCACCTGGCGCATCGTCTATCAGCCGCTCACGTCGACCTATCGGGTCACGACGATCGGCGGCCTGAGCCAGAACTATCCGACCCGAGTCGAGGCGATCGCCTCGTTCAGCCGCGCCGTGCGCTGGAAGATCGCCGAGCCGGGGCAGCTCGAAGAGGGCAGCCGCCACTACCTCGAGTTCCAGTACCGGCTCGACACGACGCAGCTGCCACGGCCGATGCAGATCGGCATCAGCGGCGAGCCGGATTGGCAGCTTTCGGTCAAGCGCACGCTGCGCATCAACTGAAGCCATGACCCGCCCGAGCCGCTGGGCCTGGATCGTCTCGACCGTCGTCGCGCTCGGCGCGGGGCTGGTGCTCGCCTTCCTGCTCTCGATCGCGACCAACAGCCCGGCCCTCTACGAGCGCCACTACGTCTGGCTGTTCTGGGTCAACGTCGCGCTGGCGAGCCTGCTCGTCACGGTCATCGTCATCGCCGGCGTGCGCCTGCTCTGGCGTGTCTCGCGCGGTCGCTTCGGCAGCCGGCTTTTGTTGAAGCTGGCGGCGATCTTCGCGCTCGTCGGCGTGATCCCCGGCGTGCTGATCTACACCGTGAGCTACCAGTTCGTCTCGCGCTCGATCGAGAGCTGGTTCGACGTCAAGGTCGAGGGCGCGCTCGACGCCGGTCTCAACCTCGGCCGCGGCACGATCGACTCGATCGTCGCCGAGCTGGCGACCAAGACGCGGCTGGCCGCCGAGCGTCTGGGCGAGGCCTCGAGTTCGGCCGAACCGCTGCGCCTGGAACGACTGCGCGAACAGCTCTCGGCGCAGGAGGTCGGCGTGGTCGGCAGCGCCGGCCAGAGCCTGTTCTCGACCGGCTCGGCCAGTTCCGGGCTGATGCCCGAGCGGCTCTCGCCGACGCTGCTGCGCCAGGCCAGGACGCAGCGCGTCGTCAGCCAGGCCGACGGCCTCGACGAAGACGCCGCCGCGGCCGGCACCGCGGCGCGGGTGCGCGCCGTCGCGCTCATTCCGAGCAGCAACTTCGCGCTTGGCGAGCAGGAGCGTTATCTCGTCGTCACCCAGTCGATCGCGCCGGCTCTGGCCGCCAACGCGCTGGCCGTGACCAGCGCCTACCGCGAGTATCAGCAGCGCTCGCTGGCGCGCTCGGGCTTGCGCAAGATGTACATCGGCACGCTGACGCTGTCGCTGGTGCTCGCGGTGTTCGGCGCGCTGCTGCTCGCGGTCGCGCTCAGCAACCAGCTCGCGCAGCCGCTGCTGCTGCTGGCCGAGGGTGTCGAGCAGGTGGCGCGTGGCGACTTCAGCTCGAAGGCCGTGTTCGCGTCACGCGACGAACTGGGCGGACTGACGCGCTCGTTCGCCGAGATGACCGAGCAGCTCTCCGACGCGCGCGAGCTGGTGCACCGAAGCGTGGTCCAGGTCGAAGGCGCGCGCGCCAACCTGCAGACCATCCTCGACAACCTCACCGCCGGCGTGATCGTGTTCGACCGCAACGGCAACATCGACACCGTCAACCCGGGCGCGACGCGCATCCTGCGCCTGCCGCTCTCGGCGTACCGCGGCCGCCGGCTCGACGAAGTCCCGAGCCTGACCGTGTTCGGGCAATCAGTGTGGCAGCGCTTCGAGATGCACGCGGCGAGCCCCGAGGCCGGCGAACGAGACCATTGGCAGGATTCGTTCGAGCTGCAGATCAGCGGCGCGCCCGGCGGCGAGCGTCCCTCGATCACCTTGCTCGTGCGCGGCGCGGCGATGCCGCAAGGCGCGCGCCTCATGGTCTTCGACGACATCACCGAGCTCGTCTCGGCGCAGCGCGTCGAGGCCTGGAGCGAGGTGGCGCGCCGCCTCGCGCACGAGATCAAGAACCCGCTGACGCCGATCCAGCTCTCGGCCGAGCGGCTGCAGTTCAAGCTCGCGCCCAAGCTCGAGGGCACCGACCAGGCGATGCTGAAGCGCTCGGTTGACACCATCGTCAACCAGGTGCAGGCGATGAAGACGCTGGTCAACGAGTTTCGCGACTACGCGCGCTTGCCCGCTTCGCAGCTCGAGCCGCTCGAGCTCAACGAGTTGGTCGGCGAAGTGCTGGGCCTGTACGCCTCGGCGCAGGAATCGGGGCGGCTGCACGCCGAGCTGGGCGACGATCTGCCTGCGATCGTCGGCGACGGCACGCAGCTTCGCCAGGTGATCCACAACCTCGTGCAGAACGCGCTCGACGCCGTGGCCGAGCGCGCCGACGGGCGCGTGCGCGTTTGCACCGAGGTGGCCGCCAACGAACAAGGCGAGGTTCGCGCGGTGCGCCTGATCGTGATCGACAATGGGCCGGGCTTTTCCGAAAAGGTCTTGAAGCGCGCCTTCGAGCCTTATGTGACGACGAAGACGAAAGGAACGGGTCTCGGCCTGGCCGTGGTCAAGAAGATCGCCGACGAGCACGGCGCGCGAATTCGCATCGTCAATCTCGGCACCGGCGGCGAGGGCGCGGGCGGCGAGGCGGCGCGCGCGCCGCGCGGCGCGCAAGTTTCGTTATCATTTTCAAATCTCGCTCCGGTGCATCGCGCCGCGGCGGCCGGGAACGCGGCGCGGGCCGAGTCCCACTGAAAGGTTCATGGCCACCATTCTTGTCGTCGACGACGAACTGGGCATACGCGCGCTGCTCTC
>JAYSMB010000562.1:0-4294 GCA_043725065.1 Burkholderiales bacterium | reverse complement strand
GGCCCACGCAGCGAAGTAAAGGAGGAGAGACGCGGCGCAGCCGCGGCTCGGGGGACATGAGCGGAGTGGGCCACCCGGTGCCCTCGGCCCGCGCGCTTGCGTGCGTCGACCCGCCGCGCCCGGCCGGTATGCGTCGACGCGAGATCTGCCGTTGACCTCCTTCTTCGACGTCCTGCTCGGCGGCGTATTCCACGCCGCCGTGCTTTTTCTCGTCGCCGCCGGGCTGCAGCTGGTGTTCGGCGTGCAGCGCATCGTCAACCTGGCCTGCGGCTCGTTCTACGCGCTGGGCGCCTACTTCGGCATCACCGCGGTGAACTGGGCCGCCGCCCATGGCTCGCCGCCGTGGGCCTTTCTGCCGGTGCTGGTGACGGCGGGCGTGCTGATCGCGGCGGTCGGGCCGTTCATCGAGCTCCTGCTGCGCACCGTCTACAAACGCGACGAGGCGTTCCAGCTGCTCCTGACCTTTGCCCTGGTGCTGATGTTCCAGGACGTGCTGCGCTTCTTCTGGGGCGCCAACCCGCAGCAGCTCGGCAACCTGTCGATGAGCTACGGCAAGGTGACGATCGGCGAGGTCTCGTTTCCCACCTACAACGTGCTGGTGATGGCGGCAAGCCTGGGCGTCGCGGTCGGCCTCGGCCTCTTCCTGCAGCGAACCCGCTACGGCCGGATCCTGCGCGCCACCGCCGAGAATCGCGAGATGGCCGAGGCGCTCGGCGCCGACGTGCGCTGGATCTACGCCAGCGTCTTCACCCTCGGCACGATGCTCGGCACGGTCGGCGGCGCGCTGGTCGTGCCGACTGCCGCGGCCTCGCTCGACATGCCGGTGGAGCTGGTGGTCGAGGCTTTCGCGGTGGTCGTGATCGGCGGCCTGGGCAGCATGCGCGGCGCGCTGGTCGGGGCACTGATCGTCGGCCTGACACGCGCGGCGGCGATCTCGTTCTACGCCGAGCTCGAGGTGCTGGCGATCTACCTGATCGTGATCGTGGTCCTGGTCGTGCGGCCGGCCGGCCTGTTTGGAAAGCCGGTGGAATGAGGGCCGCACCCGGACGTGCCGTCCTGCTCGGCTTCGTCGCCGCGACAATCGCCGCGCTCGCCGCCTTTCCGTATGTCGCCGAGCCTTACTACGTGACGCTGGCGCTGCCCGCCTTCGCCTACGCGATCGCCCTGCTCGGCTTCAACCTGCTGTTCGGCACCACCGGACTGCTGTCGTTCGGCCACGCCCTCTTCGTCGCCATCGGTGCCTACGGTGCCGCGGTGCTGTCGAGCCGCATGGGGGTGAAAAGCTTCGAGTTGATCCTGCTTGCTTCGGGCGTCGCGGGAGTGGTCGCGGCGATTCCGGTGGCGCTGCTCTCGGTGCGCTATGTGCGCATCTTCTTCGGCATCCTGACGCTGGCGTTCGGCATGCTGTTCCATTCGTTCCTGTTCAAGTTCTACGACCTCACCGGCGGCGACACCGGCATCCGGGTGCTGCGGCCGACGATCCTGGGCATGGACTGGAAGGAGCTCGACAAGACCGCGTTCCTGGTCGGCCCGTTCTACTACGCCTGCCTCGTGCTAGCGGTGGTGCTCGGCATCGTCATGTGGCGGATCGTCCATTCGCCGTTCGGCCTGCATCTGGCGGCGATCCGCGAGAGCCCGCGCAAGGCCGAATACCTCGGCGTGCGCGTCCGGCTGTTCCGCCTGATCGCGTTCCTGATCTCGGCCTTCTACTGCGGCCTCGGCGGCGTCATCCTCGCCATCAACACCGGCCAGGCCGACCCCGAGCTCGCCTACTGGACGCACTCGGGCGAGCTGGTCTTCATGACCGTGCTCGGCGGCTTCGCCAGCTTCTTCGGCCCGGTGGTGGGCGCCTTCAGCTTCATCTTTCTCAAGTCGGAGCTGATGGGGATGACGCAGTACTGGCGCTTCTTTCTCGGCGTGACGCTGGCGGTGATCGTGATCGCCTTTCCGCGCGGCCTGATGGGCCTGGCCCAGGACGCGTGGCAGAAGGCGGTGCGGCGATGACGGCGACGCTGATCGAGACGGTCGGCGTGCGCAAGGCCTACGGCGATTTCGTCGCGCTCGACGACGTGTCGCTGAAAGTCGCCGAGGGCGAGCTGCTGTCGATCGTCGGGCCGAACGGTGCCGGCAAGACCACGCTCGTCAACGTGCTCACCGGCCTGCTCAAGCCCACCGATGGCATCGTCCGCTTCAAGGGCCAGGACATCGCCGGCATCGGCCCGGTCAAGCTCGCCAAGCGAGGCATGGCGCGTGCCTTCCAGCTCGTGCACATCTTTCCGGCGATGACGGTGGCCGAGACGATCGCCGTCGCCGTGGTCTCGCAGTCCGACCAGAGCCTGCGCCTGTTCGCTTCGGTGAAGGCCGACGCCGCGGTGCACAGCAAGGTGCGCGAGGTTGCGGAGATCTTCGGTCTCGAAGGCAAGCTCGACGTCGAGTCGCGGCTGCTCTCGCAAGGTGAAAAAAAACTGCTCGACATCGCCAGCGCCTTCGCCCTGGTGCCCGAAGTGATCCTGCTCGACGAGCCCACCAGCGGCGTCTCGAGTGGCGACAAGCACGGCATCATGAAGACGCTGATCGACGCCGCCAGGCGCGCCGGCGTGAAGGCGATCATCCTGGTCGAGCACAACATGGACCTGGTCGCCGAGTATTCGAGCCGCATCGTCGCGCTGCAGGGTGGCAAGGTGCTGGCCGATCGGGCTCCCGTCGAGTTCTTTGCCGATCCTGAGATCGTCGCGGCGATCGTTGGAAAGCGGGTCGGCAAACTGGCCCGTCAAGAATGAAGCTGGCGACTACCGGTGGGCGCGGGAACAGGCGGCCGGGGCGCTCTACTCCGCTCATGTCCCCCGTCGGCGGCCCGCGGCCGCCGCCTCCTCCTTTGCTTCGCTCCGCAGAGCGCCCCACCCGCCCGCTCCCGCGTCGCCGCCGATGTTCTACGGGGGTGAGACACGGACTCGGGCCAAGGACATTGGGTGGCCGGCGGAGCGAAGTAAAGGAGGAGAGACGCGGCGCAGCCGCGGCTCGGGGGACATGAGCGGAGTCGGCCACCCGACGGCCTTGGCCCGCGCGCTTGACCCGCGCACCACGGCCGAGCGCCAGCGAGCACCGACATGCTGACCATCGACAAGCTCATCGTCGACATCCAGTCGAGCCGCATCCTGAGCGGCATCTCGCTCGAGGTTGCGGCGGGCGAGTTGGTGTGCCTGATCGGCCGCAACGGCGCCGGAAAGACGACGTTGTTCCGCACGATCATGGGATTCAACAGCCCCGTGTCGGGCGACATGCGCTTCCAGGGCACGAGCATCGTCGGCATGCGCACGTTCCGGATCGCGCAGCTCGGCGTCGGCTATGCGCCGGAGGAAAGCCAGGTGTTCGGCGATCTCAGCGTCGCCGAGAACATCGAGCTTCCGACCTGGACCCGTCCGCAGGGCCGCGACGCGAAGGCGCGCGTCGACCTCGCCTACGACGTGTTCCCGAACCTGCGCCAGTACGCAGCGCGCGGCGGCAATCAGCTTTCGGGGGGCGAGCGCAAGATGGTCTCGGTGGCCCGCGCACTCGCGCTCGACCCGAAGCTGCTGCTGCTCGACGAGCCGTTCGAGGGCCTCTCGCCCGCCATCATTCCCACGATCAGCGACGGCATCGCCTCGATCCGCCGGCTCGGCCACGGCGTGCTCATGGCCGAGTCGAACGTGCACCATGTTCCCGACTACGCCGACCGCTTGTACGTGCTCGAGCGCGGCGAGATCATCTATGCCGGCAAGCCCGGCGATACCTATCCGCCGGAGGTGATGCGCGTCATCGGCGGCTCCGCCTGATCGCACGTCTTCTCCGCACGCCACGCCCGCTTCTTCGCCCGAGGTGTTTCATGTCGAAGATCCTGAGTCCTGAACAGATCGCCACCTTTCGTCGCGACGGCTGCGTCTTTCCGATCCGCGTCCTGTCGACTGGCGAGGCGCAGGCGGTGCGCGACCATCTCGAGGACTTCGAGAAGCAGAGCGGCGGCCCGCTCAAGGGCGACCTGCGCCACAAGTCGCATCTGCTCTTTCCGTTCCTGAACGACCTGGTCCACAACGCCCGCATCGTCGACGCGATCGAAGACCTGTACGGCGCGAATCTGCTCTGCTGGACCACCACCTTCTTCATCAAGGAGGCGACCAACCCGGCGTTCGTGTCCTGGCACCAGGACTCGACCTACTGGGGACTCAGAGGCTGAGAGATTTTCGAATCCCTGCGCAGGCACCTTGGCGGCCGGTGCTCGGGGCGATCTCGTCGGCGCGTGGACGCAATTCGCGGCCAA
>JAYSMB010000561.1:0-5190 GCA_043725065.1 Burkholderiales bacterium | reverse complement strand
GCCAAGGGCATTCCCACAGTCAACGCCGGCGGCGGCTTCAGCTATTCGGCGGGCACGGTGTCGAACGCCTTCATCGACCAGTGGACGCTGGGCGAAGAGGGCGCGCGCCATTTCATGAAAGACCTGGGCGGCAAGGGCAAGATCTTCGCGATGCTGCCGATCGCCGGCACCACCGCCGCGGTCGACCAGCTCGCGGCGCTGAAGGCGGTGCTCACGGACTACCCGAACGTCGAGCTGCTCTCGGCCGAGTACGGCGACTGGAACCGCGGCAAGGCCAAGCAGATCAGCGAGAACCTGCTGCAGCGCTACCCGAAGATCGACGGCGTGTTCTCGCCCGCCGGCCAGATGTCGATGGGCGTGGCCGAAGCGTTCGAGGATGCAGGGCGCATGAAGGGCCTGACGATGTCGCCCGGCGACGAATACAACGGCTGGATGAAGTGGGTGGTCAAGAACCAGAAGGGCGGCGCGGTCACCTTCCCGACCCGCGCCGGCCAGGAAGCGACCAGGCTCGGGCTGAAGATCCTCAATGGCGAGCCGGTGCCGCGTGGCCTGGTGATTCCTTCCGAATACATCGCGCCGAAAGACGCCGCCAAATTTGCCGAGTTGAGCCAGCCCGACGATTGGTGGGCGAGCAAGCTGCCCGAGCAATTCAAGCCGAAGTGATCGGATCGGGTTGACGACTCCGCCGCTGCTCGAAGTACGCGGACTCGGCAAACGCTTCGGCGCCGTGACGGCGCTCGAAGGGGTCGACTTCGTCGCCAGCCGCGGCGAGGTCCACGCGTTGACCGGCGCCAACGGCGCCGGCAAGTCGACGCTGATGAACCTGCTGGCCGGCGTGTATGCGCCGAGCGCCGGCGAGATCCTGATCGAGGGCCGGCCGGTGCGATTCGAATCGCCGGCCGAGGCACGCGCGGCCGGCGTGGCCGCGGTCTACCAGGAGCTCGCGGTGCTGCCCGAGCTGACCGTTGCCGAGAACATCTGGCTCGGCCGCGAGCCGCGCACGCGCTGGCGCCTGCTCGACCGGCGCGCGCTGCGCGAGCGCACGGCGCGCCTGCTCGGCGAGTTTCGCCTGCCGCTCGATCCCGACAGCATCGCCGGCACGCTCAGCGTCGCGGCCCGCCAGCTCGTCGAGATCGCCCGCGCGCTCTCGTCTTCGGCGCGGATCCTGACGCTCGACGAGCCGACCGCGGTGCTCTCGGCCGGGGAGCGCTTGCGCCTGTTCGATACCGTCGCCGAGCTGAAGCGGCGCGGCTTGCTCGTGCTGTTCGTGTCGCATCGCCTCGACGAAGTGTTCGAGATCGCCGACAACGTGACCGTGCTGCGCAACGGACGGCGCGTGTTCGGCGCCGCCGCCGCCGGCGTGACGCGCGCGGAGCTGGTGCGCCACATGGTGGGCCACGACGTCGACGACCGGACCCGCGCCGCGCGCTTCGAGCCCAGCGGCGCGCCGCCGCTGGCGATCACGGTGCACGCGCATCCGATGCCCTTCGATCTGCAGCTCGAGCGAGGCGAGATCGTCGGCCTGGGTGGCCTGGTCGGAACCGGTCGCACACGGCTGGCGCGGCGACTCGCCGGACTCGAAGAGCGCGTGGCCGTCGACGTCCGCATCGGCGAGCAGCGCTTCGCCGTTCGCTCGGCGGTGCAGGCCGTCGCCCACGGCATCGTCTATCTGACCGAAGACCGCAAGTGCGAGGGTCTGTTCGCCGGTCTTTCGGTGCTGCGCAACACGAGTGCGGCCACGCTGGCGAGCCTGTCGCGGCTCGGCTTCGTCGATGGCCGGGAAGAGCGGCGACGGGTCGAGCCGGTGCTCGAACGACTGAGGCTGGTGGCGGCGTCGCTGCGGATTCCGGTGCGCTCGCTCAGTGGCGGCAACCAGCAGAAAGTGTTGTTCGGTCGCGCCCTGCTGGCCCGGCCCCTGCTCCTGATTTGCGACGAGCCGACGCGCGGCGTCGATGTCGGCGCCCGCGAGGAGATCTACGCATTGATCGACACGCTCTCGCGCGAAGGCGTGACGATCGTCCTGGTCTCGTCGGACCTGAAGGAGCTGCTCGCGCTGTGCCACCGCATCCTCGTGGTTCGCGACGCGGCCATCGTCGCCGAACTGCCGTCGAGCGCGAGCGAGCACGACATCGTCGACGCCGCTGTCGTGCGTTTGCCGGCGCCGCAGCCGGACATTGCCCAATAGATCACGCCGCGCAGCGTGGGGCGCGCCTGGCGCGGAGAACGCCCGCTTGCGGCCCCTAAGATGAGGCGATGATGAACCCCCAGCACGCCGGCAAGACGCGGCTCGTCGTGTTCGCGGTGGGCCTGACGCTGGTTCTGTGGGCCGCCCTGTGGGGTGCCAGCCTGATGAGCGACATCGGCCGCATTCCCTCGGAACTCGCGGCGGCGCAGCAGGAGAGCGGCGTGATGGTCTGCGCCGACGGCACCATCGTTCGTGCCGACGGTTCGCTTGTCGAACGCATCTTCGGCGTGGGCGCGTTCCGCTGCACTTCTTGGCGCATGCGCGCCCGGCAGGTGGATCCCGCCACCGGCAAGGTCGACTGGCCTTCGTCGCCGAAGCGCTGAGACGCGAAGGCGCTGCCATACTGTCCCGCAGGGCGGGGAGAGAACCAGGTGGGCAAGCGCTGGAACGGGTGGGGCCGCGATACTGAAGACCATCCGCTGAGCGAGCTCGCGCGCGGCTTTCTCACCGAGCGCATCGGCGCACCGACACCGGCGGAAAGCGCCACGCGCGAGGCTGCGCTTCGGGCGGTCGGTGCGAGCCGATTGCCCGCGTCGACTGTCTTCGCTACCGATGCCGCGACACGCCTGGATCACGCCTTCGGCCAGAGCACACCGGACTGGATCGCGATGCGCGGCGGACGCGTCGGGCGTTGTGCGGACGGCGTGGCGTTTCCAGCGTCGCATGACGAGGCGGCCGCTGCGCTCGAACAGGCACGCCGTCTCGGCGCAATCGTCATTCCCTACGGCGGTGGCACGAGCGTGGTCGGCCACCTGCGCGTGCCGGAAGGCGATCGGCCGGTCGTCAACGTTTCGCTCGAAAAGCTCGCGACGCCGCAGGCGCTCGACCTCGAAAACCTGACGGCGAAGTTCGGCGCGGGCACGCCCGGGCCGGCGATCGAAGCGGCGCTGGCATCGCACAACCTCACGGTCGGCCACTACCCGCAATCGTTCGAGCTTTCGACCGCAGGCGGCTGGGTCGTGACGCGATCGTCGGGGCAGCAGTCGCTGCGCTACGGCCGCATCGAGCAGCTCTTTCATGGCGGCCGGCTCGCTACGCCGAGCGGCGCATTGAACGTGGGCGGCCTGCCGGCGTCGAGTGCCGGGCCCGATCTGCGCGAGGCGGTGCTGGGTAGCGAAGGGCGGCTCGGTTTGCTCACCGAAGTCACGCTGCGCGTGCGCTCGCGGGCTGCGTACGAGAAGTTCCACGCGGTCTTCTTTCCAGATTGGAGCGCGGGCTTCGAGGCCGTGCGCGAGCTTGCGCAGTCGGGCGTCGCGCTGTCGATGCTGCGCTATTCGAATGAGGTCGAGACCGTGACCCAGCTCGCGCTTGTCGAAGGTCATGAAGGCGCCCTGGCCTGGCTCGCGCGCTACCTGCGCTTTCGCGCTGTCCGCGTGGCCGAGGGTGCGTGCCTGCTGCTCGCTGGCGTGACCGGCAGCGAGCGCGAGGCGCGTCATGTGCGCTCGGCCCTGGGCGAGATCGCGCGCCGCCATCGTGGCGTGGCTGTCGGCACGGCGATCGGCCGCGCCTGGGCGAAGAACCGCTTTCGCGGACCGTATCTTCGCAACGGCCTGTGGGACGCCGGCATCGCGGTCGAGACGGTCGAGACCTGCGTGCCGTGGAGCGGGGCGGCCGCGATGCTCGCCGCGATCGAAGGGGCGGGTCGCGCATCGCTTGCCGCCGAAGGCGAGCGGGTCCATGTCTTCACGCACCTCTCGCACGTCTATCGCCAGGGCTGCAGCGTCTACACGACCTTCGTCTATCGGCTCGCCGCCGATCCGGATGCGAACCTCGCGCGTTGGCTCGGCATCAAGACCGCGGCCTCGCAAGCGGTCGTCGCCGGCGGCGGAACGATCAGCCACCAGCACGGCGTCGGCATCGACCACGTGCCGTATCTCGCGGCCGAGAAAGGCGAGCTCGGCATGACCTTGTTGCGTGCGGCTGCGCGTGAGCTCGACCCGACGGAGATGATGAACCCCGGCAAGCTGTTCGCGTGAAGGTCGATGCGCACTACGACCTGCTGATCATCGGCGGCGGCATCACGGGCGCCGCCGTGCTTCATGCGGCGAGCCAGCGCGGTTTGAAGGCGCTGCTCGTCGATCGCGGCGATTTCGCGAGCGGCACCTCTTCGTGGTCGTCGAAGCTGATTCATGGCGGGCTGCGCTACCTGAAGTCGGGTCAGTGGCGGATGACGCTCGAGTCGGTGCGCGCGCGCGAACGTCTGTTGATCGAGCGGCCGGGCCTGGTCGAACCGCAGGCGTTTCTGATGCCGGTGTTCGAAGGCGATCGTCCCGGGCCGGCGGCATTGAACGCGGCGTTCTGGATCGCGGACCGGATGGCCGGTCGGCGCACCTCGCGGCGCATCGGCGCGAAGGAAGCGGCAGCGCTCGAGCCGATGCTGGCCTGCGAAAAGCTGCGTGCTGCGATCGCCTATCGCGACGGCGTCGTCGACGATGCGCGGCTCGTGCTTCGCCTCGTCTTCGACGCGGTGGCGTGCGGCGCGCAGGCGCTCAACCATGTCGAGGCGACGCTTGTCGAAGAAGGGGGGACGTGTCGTCGGCGCGCGGCTCGAAGACCGCATCGACGGCGAGCGACGCGAAGTGAGGGCCGTCGTCACCGTGCACGCGGCGGGCGTCTGGGCGGGCGCGGCGCCGGGCGCGCCGCCGCTGCGGCCACTGCGCGGCAGTCACCTCGTCTTCGCACGCTCGACCTTGCCGCTGCGCGGCGGGCTCGCGTGGCTGCATCCGCGCGACCGTCGGCCGGTGTTCGCGCATCCATGGGAAGGCGCGGTCGTCGTCGGCACGACCGACATCGATCATCCGGTCGCCGAAGTGCCGCCGACGATCTCGCCCGACGAGGCCGCGTATCTGGTCGAGGCCTTGCGCGTGCCGTTCCCGGGTCTCGCACTCGAAGCGTCGATGGCGCTCTCCAGTTACGCCGGCCTGCGCGCCATCGTCGTGCCGCCC
>JAYSMB010000560.1:0-2130 GCA_043725065.1 Burkholderiales bacterium | reverse complement strand
AAGCGCGACGAGCACGACCGCGACCGGTTGCGCGCCATTGCCGTGCCCGAAGACATTCGCCTGCTCTGTTCCTGAGCCCGCTCTTTCCCGATGACGATTTCCAAGGAGACTCCCGCATGAGAAAGATCCGCACCCTGGTCGCCGCGCTGGCGACGCTGCTCAGCGCCTCGCAGGCCTGGGCCGACCTGACGATCGGCGTCAGCGTCTCGCTGACCGGGCCGACCTCGGCGCTGGGCATCCCGACCAAGAACGGCATCGAGCTGTGGCCGAAGACGATCGCCGGCGAGAAGCTCAACATCATCATGCTCGACGACGCGACCGACCCGACCCAGGGCGTCAAGAACACGCGTCGCTTCATCACCGAAGACAAGGTCGACGTGATCGTCGGCTCGGTCGCGACGCCGGTCGCGGTGGCGATGTCCGATGTTGCCGCCGAGGGCCAGACGGTGCAGCTGATGCTGTCGCCGGCGAACCTGCCCGAGGGCAAGGGCGCCTGGTCGTTCCGCATGCCGCAGTCGACCGCGGTGATGGCGATCCCGCTCGTCGAGCACTGGAAGAAGCTCGGCGTCAAGACCTATGGATTCCTCGGCTATGCCGACGCCTACGGCGAGGCCTGGCTGAAGGACATCCAGCCGATCGCCGAGAAGGCGGGCATCAAGCTGATCGCGACCGAGCGCTTCGCGCGCTCCGACACCAGCGTGACCGGCCAGGCGCTCAAGCTCGTCTCGGCGAACCCGGACGCGATCCTCGTCGTGGCCTCGGGCAGCGGCGCTGCGATGCCGCACAAGGGCCTGGTCGAGCGCGGCTACGCGAAGGCCAAGATCTACCAGACCCACGGCGCGGCCAGCCGCGACCTGATCCGCGTCGGCGGCGCCGACGTCGAAGGCTCGTTCGTCGCGTCCGGCCCGGCCGTGGTGGCGCCGTTGCTGCCCGACAGCAACCCGAGCAAGGCGCTCGGCGTCAAGTACGTCACCGAGTACGAGAAGGCCTTCGGCAAGGGCAGCGCGAACCAGTTCGGCGCGCATGCGTTCGACGTCGCGCTGGTGCTCGAGAAGGCGGTGCCGCTGGCGCTGAAGAAGGGCAAGCCGGGCAGCAAGGAGTTCCGCGTCGCGCTGAAGGACGCGCTCGAGACGATGGGGCGAACGCCGGTCTCGCAAGGGGTGCTGAACTACACCGCGAACGACCACTTCGGCTTCACGCCCGATACCGGCGTGCTGCTGACGATCGCCGGCGGCGAGTGGCAGGTGGTGCCGACCAACTAGGGTTTGTCCGGAGCGCGCCCGGCTTGGGCTCGCGCGCTCCGCTTGTATCATTCTGTGCTCGATTGACCGACCGGTCGGTCGAGTAAGTTTCCCCCGAACCCGGCCCGCCCATGGACTTCTCGATCGCCAGCATCCTGATGCTCGATGGCGCCACCAACGGCGCCATCTACGCGCTGCTCGCGCTGGCCACGGTGCTGGTGTTCGCGATCACGCGGGTGATCTTCATCCCGCAGGGCGAGTTCGTGACCTTCGGCGCGCTCACCCTGGCGCTGCTGCAGATGGGCAAGGTGCCGGGCACGGTCTGGCTGCTGCTCGCGCTCGCGCTGATCGCCGCGGCGCAGGACATCGCCGGCGCACTCAGGCGCGGTGTGCCGCTCGATCGCACGGTGCCGGCGGCCGCCCGAACGCTGGCGGTCCCGATCGTCGTGGCCGCGCTCACCTGGTGGGCCGCGCCGCTGCAGCTGCCGCTGCTGATCCAGAGCCTGCTGACCCTGGCGATCGTCACGCCGCTGGGCCCGCTGGTCTACCGGCTCGCCTACGAGAAACTCGCCGACGCGACCGTGCTGGTGCTGCTGATCGTCTCGGTCGGCACGCACTTCGCGCTGACCGGCCTCGGCCTGGTGTTCTTCGGTGCCGAAGGCTTTCGCAACCCGAGCTTCTGGGACGCGCGCTTCAGCGTCGGCGCGCTGAGCCTGTCGGGCCAGGCATTGATCATCTTCCTGGTCTCGATCGCGCTGATCCTCGCGCTGTTTCTGTTCTTCGAACGCAGCCTGCGCGGCAAGGCCTTGCGCGCGACCGCGGTGAACCGGCTCGGCGCGCGCCTGATGGGCATCTCGACGACCGGCGCCGGGCGCCTGAGCTTCGGCCT
>JAYSMB010000559.1:0-3525 GCA_043725065.1 Burkholderiales bacterium | reverse complement strand
GGTTCAGGCGCCGCGGTCTTCGAGCGCCTTGACGGCCGGCAAGGTCTTGCCTTCGAGGAACTCCAGGAAGGCCCCGCCCGCGGTGGAGACATAGTCGATGCCACGGGCCACGCCGAACTGGTTGATCGCCGCAACCGTGTCACCGCCGCCGGCGATCGAGAACGCGTCCGAGGCGGCAATGGCCTCTGCCAGCGCCTGCGTGCCGTGCGAGAACGGTTCCATCTCGAACACGCCCAGCGGCCCGTTCCAGACGATCGTCCGGCAGTGCCCGAGCCGTTCGGTGAGCAGCGCCATCGAGCGTGGCCCGAAGTCCAGGATCATGTCGTCGGGCCCGATCGCCTCGACCGACTTGACGCTCGCCTGGGCCCGATCGGAGAACGCGGTGGCGGTGACCACGTCCACCGGCAGGAACAGCGCCGCGCCGCGTGCCCCCAGCGTGGCCATCACGGCGCGCGCGATCGACACCATGTCGGGCTCGCACAGCGACTTGCCGACCGGGTGCCCGGCCGCGAGCAGGAACGTATTGGCCATGCCGCCGCCGACGATCAGCAGTTCGACCCGGGTCGCCAGCGCGTCGAGCACCTGAAGCTTGGTCGAGACCTTCGAGCCGCCGACGATCGCCGCCATCGGGCGTGCCGGTCGTGCCAGGGCCCGGCCGAGCGCGTTCAGCTCCGACGCCATCAAGGGGCCGGCGCAGGCGATCGGCGCGCAGCGGGCCAGCGCCTCGGTGCTGGCTTCGGCACGGTGGGCCGTGCCGAACGCATCGTTGACATAGACATCGCACAGCGCGGCCATGCGTTGCGCCAGTGCGGTCGAGTTCGCCTTCTCGCCGCGGTTGGCGCGGCAGTTCTCCAGCAGCACCACGGCGCCCGTTTCCACCGCCGGCGGATGCTCCAGCCAGTCGGCGACCAGCGGCACCGGCCGGCCGAGCAGTTCGCCCAGCCGAAGCGCCACCGGCGCGAGCGAATCGGCGGGCGCCAGCGCGCCCTCGGTCGGGCGGCCGTGGTGCGAGGCGACCATCACCCGAGCGCCCTGGGCGATGCAATGGGCGATGCCCGGCACGCTCGCACGGATGCGGGAGTCGTCGGTGATGCGCCCGTCGGCATCGAGCGGAACATTGAGGTCGCAACGGATGAACACGCGCTGATCCCGCAGGTCGATCTGATCCAGGGTCTTGAAGGCCACGGCGGTGCTCGTCCCGATTCGTTCGGTGGGTCGGTGGGTATCTCGATCAGTTCGGCGCACCGACCCTGCGTTGATCGAGCACCTCGTCGTGCTCGTCGGACCCTCGCGGCGGCCGCAGCAGTCCGGCCGCCCGCTCGGCGACGGCCTCGGCCGTGATCCCGAACAGCTCGAAGAGCGGCGCGGCCGGCGCCGACTCGCCGAAGCGGTCGAGTCCGATCACCGCGCCGTGCTCGCCCACGTACTTCCACCACAGCCCGGTGCTGCCGGCCTCGACCGCGATGCGCGGCAGATGGCGGGGCACCACGTCACGGCGGTAGTCGAGGGGCTGGCGGTCGAACGCCTCCATCGACGGCACCGACACGACGCGCGCCTGGATGCCCTGTGCTGCCAGCAATTCGGCCGCGGCCAGCGCCACCCCGACCTCCGAGCCGCTCGCCAGCAGGGCGACGCGCTCGCCGACCGGCCGGCGCAGCACGTAAGCGCCGCGCGCGATGTCGTCGATGCGCGGGCGGCCGTCGCCGGCGTGGGGCAAGGCCTGGCGCGACAGCAGCAGGCAACTGGGCCCCCGAGTGCGGTGCAGGGCCTCGCGCCAGGCGACGGCGGTCTCCGTGGCATCGCAAGGTCGCCAGACGTCGACGCCGGGGATCAGCCGCAGGCTCGACGCGTGCTCGACTGACTGGTGCGTCGGCCCATCTTCCCCGAGTCCGATCGAATCGTGCGTGAAGACATAGATGACCGGCAGCTTCATCAGCGCCGACATGCGGATGCCGTTGCGCGCGTAGTCCGAGAACGTCAGGAAGGTCCCGCCATAGGGCCGGTAGCCACCGTGCAGCAGGATGCCGTTCATGATCGCGGCCATGCCGAATTCGCGCACGCCGTAGTGAATGTGGTTCCCCGTGCCGCTGCCCTTGAGTGCGCGGTGACCCTTCCAGTCGGTCAGGTTCGAGCCGGTGAGGTCGGCCGACCCACCGAGCAGTTCCGGCATCGCGGGGCCGACCTCGTTCAGGGCGCTCTGCGAGGCCTTGCGTGTCGCCACCGAGGCCGCTTCTGTTTCGGCAGCGGCGCACGCCTGCGCCAACGCACGCTCGGCAGCCGCTGTCGGGGTCCCGCCCTTCCGGGTTCGACGCAGCAGTTCCCTCGCGAGATCGGGGTAGGCCTGCGCGTAGGCATCGAATCGCGACTGCCACGCGCGCCGAAGCGAAGCGCCCTTCTCGGTCGCCGACCAGGCCTGCGCGATCGGCTCCGGGATCTCGAACGGCGCCGCCGACCAGCCCAGCGCCTGTCGCGTCAGTGCGATCTCGGCGTCGCCGAGCGCCTCGCCATGGGCCTTCGCCGTGCCGCCACGGTTGGGCGAGCCCTGGCCGATCCGCGTCTTGCAGCACACCAGGACCGGCTTGTCCGAGGTCAATGCCGCCCGCAGCGCCCGGTCGAGCGCAGCCTGGTCGTGGCCGTCGACGCCGCGCAGCACGGTCCAGCCATAGGCTTCGAAACGCCCCGGCGTGTCGTCGGTGAACCAGCCCTTCACGTCGCCGTCGATCGAGATGCCGTTGTCGTCGTAGAAGACCACCAGCTTGTGCAGCCGCCAGGTGCCCGCCAGCGAGCAGGCCTCGTGGCTGATGCCCTCCATCAGGCAACCGTCGCCGAGGAAGACATAGGTCCGGTGGTCGACGATCTCGTGCCCCGGCCGGTTGAACTCATCCGCCAGCAGCTTCTCGGCGAGCGCCATGCCCACCGCATTCGCCACGCCCTGGCCGAGCGGGCCGGTGGTGGTCTCCACACCCGGTGTCACGTCGACCTCGGGGTGGCCAGGTGTCTTCGAGTGCAGTTGCCGGAAGTTCCTCAACTCGGCCATCGGCAGGTCGTAGCCGCTGAGGTGCAGCAGCGCATAGAGCAGCATCGACCCGTGACCGTTCGACACGACGAACCGATCGCGGTCGAGCCAGCGCGGGTCCGACGGATCGTGCCGCAGCTGGTGGCGCCAGAGCGCCTCGGCAATGTCGGCCATGCCCATGGGCATGCCCGGGTGTCCCGAGTGGGCGGCCTGCACGGCGTCCATCGCCAGCGCTCGAATGGCATTGGCGCACTGGGTGCGAAGGGCGGTCGTCGAGGGTGCTGCGTTCATCGCCAGGCTTCCGATGGAGGGTATGTGACTGCGGGTCGCCGGCTCACGCGGCGATCGCCTTCTTTCTGCGCTCCACCAGCCGCATGATCATGGGCGTGAAGATCAGCTGCATCGCCAGCTCCATCTTTCCGCCCGGCACCACCAGCGTGTTCGCGCGCGACATGAACGAGTCGTGCAGCATGCTCAGCAGGTAGGGCATGTCGATGCCCTTCGGGTTC
>JAYSMB010000558.1:0-6932 GCA_043725065.1 Burkholderiales bacterium | reverse complement strand
GTGCCCTCGTCCTTCAGCGCATGCAGCACGTCGAGGCCGCTGCGGCCGGGCAGATTGATGTCGAGCACCAGCACGTCGGCCGTCTTCTCGCGCATCAGCGCCCGCAGCTCGCCGTAGTCGCCGGCCTCGCCCACGACCTCGATGTCGGGCGCGTCGGAAAGCGTGTCGCGGATGCCGCGCCGGATCAGGGCGTGGTCGTCGCAGAGCAGGACTTTGATCATGAGACGTCCGCCCATTGACTGGGGTCGTAGGACCGATCGGGCCCGGTCTCGGTGACGAAGGCGCTGTCGGGTACGTCTAGTGGTACCGAGAGAATCAAGGTCGTGCCGTGCGGCCCGCTCGAGAGATCGATCCAGCCGCCCACCGTGTTGGCGCGCTCGTGCAGGCCGCGAATGCCGAACGATCGCGCCTTGGCCAGATCATCCTGGCTCAGGCCGCGGCCGTTGTCGCTGATCTCGAGCGAAAGCACGCCACCGGCCATGGAAAGATCGATCTGGACCCGGCTCGCGCCGGCGTGCTTGCTGATGTTGGTGAGCGCCTCTTGCGCCGTGCGATAGGCGACCAGCGGCACGCCGGGCGGCAACTCGAGCGGCTTCTTCGGCAAACGGATCGTGCAGACCACGCCGGCGCGCCGCTCGAAGCGCAACGCGATCCAGTGCAGCGCCGCCGCCAGCCCCTGCTCGAGGATGGCCGGGCGCAGGTTGTGCATGATCCGCTGGCTCGACTCGACGGCGTGGCTCACCGTCTCGATCGCCGACTGCACCCGCGAAACGACCTGCGGCGAGCTCGAGTGCCTCGCGATCCAGGCAAGATCGAACTTCAACGCCGTCAGCGAGCCGCCCACGTCGTCGTGAATCTCGCGCGCGATCGCCGCGCGCTCCTGCTCGATGCTGGTCTGCAAGTGCTGGGCAAGCTCGTGCAAGCGCTGCTTGGAAGCGACCAGATCGCGATCGGCCTTGACGCGTGCGCGCTTGGTCTCGGCCGCGTCGACGGCATGCAACAATGCCGGCACGAGGCGCGCGAGGTGATTCTTCTGCAGGTAGTCGCTGGCGCCGTGGCGCATCGCTTCCACCGCGGTGTCTTCGCCGATCTCGCCCGAGACGAGGATGAAAGGCACGTCGCGCGCGTTGGCCTTCAGCAGCTCGAGGGCGACCAGACCGCTGAAGCCCGGCAGGTTGTAGTCGGACACGACCAGGTCCCAGGGCTCGTCGAGCGCTTCGAGAAACGCCGCCTCGGTTTCGACGCGGCGTGTTTGCGCCATGAGACCGCCGCGCACCATATGGGCCAGCAACAGCTCATGGTCGAGTTCGGAATCCTCGAGATGGAGAATCCGGAAGACGCGATCCCTGGTCGCTGGCGGCATGGCGCCGAGTATGCCGCTCGGGCATGGCGATCAAGGCGGGGGCGAGTTCCTTCGCTTCGCTCAGGATGACAAAACGCACATCCCGCCCCTGTCGTTCTGAAACGCAGGCGCTGTCATCCTGAGCGAAGCGAAGGATCTCGTCGCCCGTCACACATCCGCCGCCTGGCGCAGCGTCCGCACCACCGGCCGCGTCAGCACCTCGCGCAATCCCCACCAGCCCGCCGCGAGCGCGAGCAGGGCGCCGGCGATGCCTCCGGCCAGCGGCACGAAGGGCGATGGATTCCAGCTGAACTCGAACACATAGCGCGCCAGCGCCCAGCTCACCGCGATCGCCGCGACCGAAGCCAGCACGCCCGCCCGCGCACCGACGCCGAGCAGCTCGGCCCGCTGCACCTGCGCGAGCAGCCGGCTGCTCGCGCCGAGCGCGCGCATCACCGCGAACTCGCGCGCCCGCGACTCGCGCGTGGCGCTCACCGCCGCGAACAGCACGACCAGGCCGGCCGCGAGCGTGAAGCCGAACAGGAACTCGACCGCGCGCACCACCTGGTCGAGCACGCCCTGGATCTGCGCGATCGACGCCGAGACGTCGATCGAGGTGACGTTCGGAAAGTCGCGGCTGATCGCGTTGTCGAAGCCCGGCGTCTCGGGCGCGCGATAGGCGGCGATGTAGCTCACCGGCGCGTCGGGCACGTGCGCGGTCGGGAACAGGACGAAGAAGTTGACCCGCATCGACGACCAGTCGACCTTGCGCAGGCTCGTGATCCTGCCTTCGACGTTCGCGCCGCCCATGTCGAATCGGAGCGTATCGCCGAGCTTGAGGTTCAGCGTCTCCGCCAAGCCTTCCTCGACACTCAAGGCGCCAGCCTCGTTCGCCGTCCAGCGGCCTTTCGAGACCGTGTTGTGGGCCGGCAACTCGGCGCTGTGACTGAGGTTGAACTCGCGGTCGAGCAGCCGCTTGGCGCGCTCGTCGGCCATCTGCTCGGGGACGATGGGCTTGCCGTCGATGGCGACGAGCCGGCCGCGAATCATCGGGAACCAGTCGTAGCGGGCCACGCCCGTATCCTTCAGCTTCTTCTGGAAAGCCTCGGCCTGCGGCGGCTGCACATTGATGACGAAGCGGTTCGGCGCGTCCTTGGGCGTCGCCTGGCGCCAGCTCGAGATCAGGTCGGTGCGCAACAAGGCGAGCAGCACCAGCGCGAGCAGGCCGACCGCGAGCGCCGAGACTTGCAGCACGGCGAAGGCCGGCCGCGCCGCGATCTGGCGCGTGGCCAGCACCAGCCAGCGCGGCGCGCCGGCCTCGGGCACCGAGCGCCGCAAGACGATGAGCGCGAGCCACGAGAGCAGCGCGAACACGCACACCGCGACCGCGAAACCGCCCACGGCGATCAGCCCGAGCTTGATGTCGCTCGAGACCGCCAGCAGCAGCGCCGCGAAGCCGACGGTGCCGGCGGCCAGCACCGCGATCGACGCCGGCTTCAGGGCGCCCACGTCGCGCCGGATCACGCGCAGCGGCGGCACGCTGGCGAGCTGCAGCACCGGCGGCAGGCCGAACGCGAACAGCAGCGTGAAGCCGACGCCGGCACCGAACAGCGCCGGCCAGACGCCCGGCGGCGGCAGCACCGCCTCGACCAGTCCCGACAGGAACCAGATGAAGACGTAGTGCACCGCAAAACCGAGCACGACGCCGGTAAAGCTGGCGAGCAAACCGACCCCCGCGAACTCGATGAAGTACTGCGCCGCGATGGTTCGCTGCGGCAGGCCGAGCACGCGCAGCATCGCGCAGTCGTCGAGGTGCCGGCTCGCGAAGTCGCGCGAGGCGATGCCCACCGCCACGGCCGCGAGCAGGGCCGCGAGCAGGGCGACGAGGTTGAGAAACTTCTCGGCGCGGTCGAGCGTCTGGCGCATCTCGGGCCGGCCGGTGGCGAGCGACTCGACGCGAATACCGCGCAGGCTCTTCGCCTTCACCTCGGCCTCGGCCCACGAGACGAATTCGGCGACCTTGGCGTCGGCCGTCGCGTTGGCGGCGACGGCCAGCCGATACGTGACGCGACTGGCCGGCTGCACCAGCCCGGTCGCCGCGAGATCGGCCGCGTTGAGCATCACACGCGGCGCAAAGCTCGCGAAGCCGGCGCCGCGATCGGGCTCGATGACGATGACGTTGCCGATCCTCAGGCTCACGTCGCCGAGCAGCAAGGCGTCGCCGACCTTGAGGCCGAGCGAGTCGAGCACCGCCGCGTCGACCCACACGGTGCCGGGCGCCGGTGCCTGCGCCACGTCGGCATTCTTGGCGCCGGCAGCGCCGCGAATGCGCAGCTTGCCGCGCAGCGGATAGGCGTCGCTCACCGCCTTGACACTGACCAGCCGCGTCGCCCCGCCTTGGGCATCGGTGGCGCGCCCCATGCTCGGGAAGTTGGCGGTGTTCGCCGTCACCAGACCGAGAGCGTGCGCCTTCGCTTCGAAGGTCGATGGCGCGGGCTGATCACTGGCCACGATCGCGTCGCCACCGAGCAGCTGGCGCGCGTCGCGGGCCAGGCCGCCGTTGATGCGATCGGCGAAGAAGCCGACCGCCGTCAGCGCGGCGACCGCGAGCGTCACGGCGACCACGAGCAGGCGCAACTCGCCGGCCCGAAAGTCGCGCAGCAACTGGCGCCAGCCGAGCCGCCAGGCAGAGGGGGTTGAATTTGTCATCCTGAACGAAGTGAAGGATCTCGTCGCGACGTAGAGATCCTTCGCTGACGCTCAGGATGACAGACTTCGCGAACGCTGTGTGCGGGCGGGTTGAATGCCGGGCGGCATCGCAAGTGCTTCAATGGCGTCATGAATACTCCCCTGCCCTCGATCTTCGTCTCCCACGGCTCGCCGATGATCGCCCTCGAGCCGGGCGAAGCTGGCGCCTTCATGCGGCGGCTCGGACCTGCCATCGACGCCGCCTTCGGACGGCCGAAGGCCATCGTCAGCATTTCCGCGCACACCGCCGCGCGCGTGCCGGTCGTCTTCTCGGCTTCACGACACGAAGCGGTCCACGACTTCGGCGGCTTCGACCCGAAGCTCTTCACCCTGCGCTACGACGCGCCCGGCGATCCAGCCCTGGCCGCCCGCGTGCTCGGCCTGGTGCAAGGCAAAGGCATCGCCGCGCGCTCGCTGCCCGAAGGCGGACTCGACCACGGCGCGTGGACGGCGCTGCGCTACATCTACCCCGCGGCCGACATTCCGATCGTGCCGCTGGCCTTCGTGCCCAGCGATTCGCCCGCCGCCCAGTTCGCTCTCGGCGAAGCGCTCGCACCGTTGGCCGCGGAAAGCGTGCTCGTGCTCGGCAGCGGCAGCATCACGCACAACCTGCGCCGCGCCTTCGCCGGCGGCCTGCACTCGCCGCGCGGCGTTCCCGAGATTGCGGAGAGCACTGCCTTTCGCCGCTGGTTCGCCGATCGCTCGGCGGCGCGCGACTGGGACGCCCTCCTCGCCTACCGAAGCAAGGCACCGTACGCCGCCGACATGCACCCGACCGACGAGCATTTGCTGCCCTGGTACGTGGCGGCCGGTGCCGGCGGCCGTGTCGCGGTGCCGCAGCGCCTGCACGACAGCGTGGAGATGGGCTGCATCGGCATGGACGCGTATGCGTTCGGGCCGAACGCCGGGACCTTGGCCGAGCGGCTCGGTTCGATCATCCCGGCGTAGCTGCTTCGAGCACCAATTTCGAATGCGGAGATGGCCTGGTTACTGCCACAAGCGCATTTCGATGCGGAGCTGGCCGGTGACCCCCGGCCTCGCGCCGGCCGGCGAATCGACCGGAATGGAGAACTTGAGCGGCGATGCGATTGCCACTGGCTGGCGCGCAGTCGCGGCCACGATCTCGAAACGGTACGAGGCGCGCACCGAGTCGTTGTCCTTGAGATAAGCCGTCTGCACTTCGTCGAGCAGGGTGACGTTGAACACGTCGAGAAAACCGTCGACGCGAACGCTGCCGAACAGGAAGCGCGTGAGGTTCTGGAAGCCCTCTTCGGAATTGACGATGCCGTACTGGCCCGAGTGGCTGCGGTTGGCATAGGCGCGCGGCGACTCGACGCGCTGATCGCCCACGATGGCGAAAGTGGTCGCGTTTTCCATGCCCACCAGGCCATCGCTGGCATCGCCCACCGCCATGAAGACAGGCCCTTGGCCACGAGGCAATCGGCCGGGTTGGTGCCGACCAGCTTGAAGACCCGTTCCGCCGGAAAATCGACCAGCCTCGACATCTCGGATCGGCTCGGGGCGTGCGGGTTGGCCATGGCTTGCATTCGTGGCGGGGAGCGGACGCGGCGGCTAGTCTTCCCTGGCCACGAACCCGATCGCCTGGTGCGCCGTGCGCAACACGTGGCGCTGCTTGAAGCGGGCACCGAACAGGCGATTGACGGCAGCGCGCAGGGCTTGCGCCGTGGCGTCGGGAACGCCGAGCGCGATCTCGTCGCGCACAGCAGTCCAGGTCTTGAGCAGATGCACGGCGTGGATGTAAAGGGCCATGCCGTGGTCGAGTACCGTCTCCTGGCACTGCGCGTCGAAGGCCGGCGCGTCGGCGACGGCCCAGCGCTGCAAGGCCGGCATCGCCGGGTCGTCGGCCGCGAGGTACGGCGTGTTGCGGCCGACGAACAGCGCCATCTGCAGCAGTCCCTGAGGCCACAGCTCGGGCTGGAGCGTGCACTGCGATCGAACGGCGTGGCCGAAGGTGAGCGCGTGGCTGAAGTCGAGCCAGCCGACGTTGTCGGCGACCGGGTTGTCGGCGCGTTGCTCGACCCGCGAGTCGAAGCGCAGCAGGTGCGAGGCCGCCGCTCGCAGCAGCGCGTGATGCAGCTGCAGCGGCGTGGCATGCGCGGCGGCGGCGAGCGTGGCGGCTAACGTGTCGCGCACGTTGCGGCCGACAAATGCCGTGACGTCGGGCTCGGCACCCTGAGCTTCGCCGTTGCCAGGTCCATGAACAGACCACTGCGCCAGCGCCGCCGCGTAGTGGCGAAAGTCGGGCAGCAGGTCTTCGCGAGTGGCGTAGACGAGCATGCGCAGCCATGCCAGCAGCAAGGGCCGCTGCACGGCGGCGCCGAGCCGCGCGATCAGGCCGCGCACGTGAACCAGGTAGATCAGGGCGTGGCCGAAGTCGTTGTAGTGCGCGAGCGCGGCCGCGTTGATCGTGGCCTCGAGATCGGCGAAGCCGAGGCCCTCGTTCAATGCGGCGACCAGCAGCGACGCGGCCCGGGCTTCGTCCTGCGCTTCGACCGCAGCGAGAAACGCCGGCGCGTCCCAACGCTCCGGCTGCTTCCTCGGCTCGAAGGCAAACGCCGGCTCGCGCAGCGTGTCATAGGCAAGGTGCGACAGCGCTTCAGTGGCGCAGGCCAGGCGCTCCGCCTCGTCGGCAAGCGTGTCGCGCAGCCGCAGCCAGACTTCGGCGCCGGCGTAGGCGTGGGTCATGCCATAGCGCAGGCGTTCGTGGCTGCGCTCGATGGCGTGCGCGAGCGCGACCTCGGGCGCCGCGCCGGCCCGGGCCAGGCGCGCCAGCTCGCGGGCGATGCGCGGCGCGTCGTGGTCGGCCATCGCCGCGTCTAGC
>JAYSMB010000557.1:0-9563 GCA_043725065.1 Burkholderiales bacterium | reverse complement strand
GCTGATCACCGAGTACCAGCCGCCGGTGCTGCTGGCGGTGAGGTCTTCCAGAAAGCGCGCAACTTCGATGCGCTTGTCGTAGGGCACGGCCGGGTTGGCGCGAAGCACCTCGGCCAGCGTTGCCGCGGTGGCGGGGTTGTGGTCCTCGTCGGGCCCCGGCAGCGCGACGATCAGGCCGCCCGAGACCTCGTGGGCGAGCCGGTGCATGTCGTAGATCTGGGTCGACAGCAGAAGCTTGCCGATGTTCGCGAACACCGGTTCGGGCATGAACGTGTGGCTGTGCGGATCGGCGGCGCCGTAGACGCTGGCAGCGACACCGCAGGCGAAGAAGCCTTCCGTGATCTTGATCAGCTCGACCATCGGCTCGAGCAGGTTCGCATGCTGGCCGGGATCGAAGCCGTTCGCCTCGCACATCAGGGCGCCGGCGCCGATCAGCAGGTCGCCGAAGCCGGCGCGGGCAGCGATGCAACTGTGCCGGTGATGCGTCGCATAGCTGTAGGTCATGGACCCCGAGTGCTCCCACTCGTCGGCGTAGAAAACGCGGTCCCAGGGCACGAAGACCTTGTCGAAGATCAGGACGCCGGTCGATTGCCCGTAGCGGCGGGAAAACAGCGCTGCCCCGTGTTCCAGTTTCTCGCCGGGGCGGCCGGCGGGACGGGCGACGATGGTCAGGCCCGGCGCATCCACGGGCACGGCGCAGCAGACCGCGAAGGGCGCGTCCGCTTCCCGCATGGCGCGGCCCGGCATCACGAGAAACTCGTGCATGTAGGGCGCCCCGGTGACGATGGCCTTGGTGCCCGAGATGACGATCCCCTTGCCATTGCGCTCGACCACGTGCACGTAGGTGTCGGGATTGGATTGCTCGTGGGGCCGCTTCGAGCGGTCGCCTTTCGCATCGGTCATCGCGATGCCGACGGCGAGGTCTTCGTCCTGCACGTGTTGCAGATAGGCGGCGAAGCGGGCACGGTGTTCGGTGCTGCCGCGCGCATCGTCGATCCTGGCGCTGACCTGGCCGATGGCGTTCAGCGCGTCGTGGGTCAGGTAGCGTTGGGCGCAACCGGTTTCCTGGCACAGGATGCGCACCGCCTCCAGCTTGTTCAGGAGATCGCCGGCCGATTCGTTGACGTGCAGCATCCGGTTCACGGTCTTGCCGCTGGTCGTCCGCACCGCCGTCATCAACGCCGCCTTGGCCGGGTCGCGAGCAAAGTCATACGTCACCGCAAGCGCGTTGATCCCCGGCTGCAACACCCGCGCGTCGGCAATCGATTCGATCAACTGCCCGTCCACGTAGACGGTCGGGTGCGAGCGGCGCAGCGACTCGCGGTAGTCGTCGCCACTCATCGTCTTCGCGTCTGCCGCGGTGGATTTCGTTGGCTTGTTCATCGGATTTGTCCTTACTAAAAATTGAACACTGTTCAAAACACACGGGCACTGTATATTTCCGCAATGAGCGCGTCAACAACCCTCGTCGACGAGGCTTCGCGCGACGCCCGCCGGCGCGCCGTCGCCGACCTTCGCAAGCGCCATGTTCAGGTGGCCGCCCGGTCGGCATTCTTCGAGCTCGGCCTCGAGGGCGCGAGCATGCGCGAGATCGCCAAGCGGGCCGGCTACACGGCCGGCGCGCTGTACAGCTATTTCTCGAGCAAGGAAGAGATCTACGCCGCGTTGCTCGGCGAGTCGCTGGAAAGCCTGAACGCCCGAGTGGACAACGCAGCCGTGGCGATCGCGGATCCGAAGGCGTGCCCGAACGCGAAGGCGCACGCCGAAGCGACGGTGCGGGCCAAGGCGGGTGCCTTCTTCGACTTCTATCGCGAGAACCCGCGCGATCTGGACCTGGGTTTCTATCTGCTCCCGGGCATGCGGCCGCGAGGCCTGACGCCCGAACTGAACAAGCGCCTGAACGGCCGCCTGCGCGACGCCTTGTCACCGACGCAGCAGGCCTTGATGACGATGGGCTGCGACGCGAAAAAGGCCGAGCAGGAAATCGCCGCCCTGTTTGCCCACATCGTCGGGCTCCTGCTGCTCAGTCACACCGGGCGCATCCGGATGTTCAGGGGCGAGTCGAGCGCGCTGTTCGCCCAATATCTGAACAACATGGTCGAACGCCTGCGAGCCCCGGCACCGCGCCAGCGCAAACGCCCGGCCGGGGCGTCGTGACGTTCCTGATCGGAGCGCGCTGCCATGCACCCGGCTTCAGCGAGGATCCGACGCCTCGTATTTTTTGAATCGCCGCTCGCTCGAGGTGTACAGGTCGAGCAGCGTCGGGCCGCGGCGCCGGCCGTCGGGGCAGTCCAGCCAGAGCCGCACGAGATGACGGTGGCGACCATCCTCGTGATCTTCATACTCGGTGCGCGAGTGCAGGATCACGAAGTTGTTCACGAATTGCATGTCGCCCTTCTTCATGTCCATCTTGACGTGAAAGCGCGGGTCCTGAACCATCTCGTCGACGGCGTCGAGCGCGGCGATCTCGTCGGCGGTCAGCTTCTCGCCGGTCTTGTCCTGGGCCCAGACGATGCCGTTGCGGTTGTAGCAGCAGTGAAGCAGGCCGTCGTTGTAGAACCCGAACACCGGAATGCGCTCGGGCGAGACCGGGTTTTCGCCCGGTACGTGATCGCCGCGACGGTCGTGGATGAAGCCACGCTTCAGGGCGGCGACACGCTCCGGATAGCGGCGCACGATCTCGTTGTAGGCGCTGACCGAACTGGCCAGCAGGCTCTCGCCGCCGGCGTGAGCCGTCTCGAGACACAGCAGACCCGCGAGGTAGGCGCCGTCGGAGTGGAACGGCAGCATGCTGTTGGAGTGATAGCCGCGCGAGTTGCCGCTGTATGGCTTGCCCTTGTCGGTGACGTGAATGATCCGGTCGCGCTTCGAGGTCTGATCGACGACGTCGCCAAGATGGCTGCAAACGCCGCAATAGGCGCGCAGCGCGTCTTCACGCGAGTAGGCGTCGACCGGAAAGCCGGCGATGACGGCAAAGCCCAGGCCGCGATCGAGTTCGACCGAGACTTCGGCGAGCAGATCCTTGCAGACGACGAGCGGGAAATCGTCGCGCGTGATCGCCTCGGGTGCCAGGTGTCGAACCGCATCGGTGGTGGCGCGGATTTCCGTGAGCATCGCGTCACTCCAGCGCCGCTCCCAGCTTGCGCGACCCGCGAAATCGCTGCTCAGCCAACCGGACGGATCTTCGACCGGCGACACTTTTTCGGCGGGGCTGTTCATGCTGTCTCCTGGGTCCCGGCCCTTCGGTGGCCGAGGTGTTTTCCGGGATCATGCCACTGCGCTCGACGCGGCACCATACTCGTTCGCCGGCGCGCAGAGACCTCGTGCGCGCCCCGATCGCGCATCCGGCGAACGATCTTCCGGGGCATTTCAGCGGGAGCAGCAACATGAACATCGCCAAGGCACCGGCGCGCTATCGCGCGAGTCTCGGTCGCTATCTCGAAGACTTCGTGGTCGGCGATGTCTACGAGCATTTCCCCGGGCGAACGATCACCGAGAGCGACAACATCCAGTTTTCGCTGCTGACGATGAACCAGCATCCGCTGCACTGCGACGCGGCCTTCGCGGCGAAGAGCGAGTTCGGCAAGCCGCTGGTCAACAGCGGCCTGACGCTGGCGATCGTGCTCGGCATGACCGTCGCGGATGTCAGCGGCAAGGCGATCGCCAATCTCGGCTGGACCGATATCCAGCTGACCGCGCCGGTCTTCCCGGGCGACACGATCTACGCCGAGTCCGAAGTACTCGACAAACGCGAATCGAGGTCGCGGCCGACGCAAGGCATCGTCAGCGTGCGCACCACGGGAAAGAAGGCCGACGGAACCGTGTTCATGTCCTTCGTCCGCTCGGTCCTGATCCCCAAACGCGGCCACGGCGTCGGCGACCCGGCGTAAACCGGATACGAACGAACCGAAAGGACATCCCATGACGACCGAACCCGACTACGAACGCATCATCCTCGACGCCGTCGACAGGTTTCTCGAAAAAGACGTGCGCCCGCACGCGCATCGTCTCGAGCAGGAAGACGCATACCCGACCGCGATCGTCGAGACGATGAAATCGCTCGGGCTGTTCGGCTCCATCATCGCGCCCGAGTACGGTGGGATGGGGCTCACGACCTCCACCTACGCGAAGATCGTCGAGCGGATCGCCGCAGTCTGGATGTCGGTCTCCGGCATCATGAATTCGCACCTGATCATGGCCTCGGCGGTGCAGCGCCATGGCACCGACGCGCAAAAGCACCGCTACCTGCCGCGCTTTGCGAGCGGCGAACTGCGCGGTGGCATCGGCCTCACGGAACCCGATTGCGGCACCGACCTGCAGGCGATCCGGACCAGCGCCGTCCGCGACGGCGACGAATACGTGATCAACGGTGCCAAGACCTGGATCACGAACAGCCTGCACGGCAACACGATCGCCCTGCTGGTCAAGACCGATCCCGCGGCGGTTCCCCGGCACAAGGGCATGAGCCTCTTCATCGCCGAAAAGGGGCCTGGCTTCGTGGTGGTCCGCCAGCTCGACAAGCTCGGCTACCGGGGCATCGACACCTGCGAGCTGGTGTTCGAGAACTATCGCGTTCCGGCCGACAACCTGGTCGGCGGCGTCGAGGGGCGCGGGCTGCAGCAAG
The DNA here is from genome assembly GCA_043725065.1 of Burkholderiales bacterium. Classification (GTDB taxonomy): domain Bacteria; phylum Pseudomonadota; class Gammaproteobacteria; order Burkholderiales; family Burkholderiaceae_C; genus Schlegelella_A. The sequence goes on along the minus strand of JAYSMB010000557.1, from coordinate 4,939 downwards.
TGCTTTCCGGGCTCGAGCTCGGGCGCATCAATGTCGCTGCCCGCGGCGTCGGCGTGGCGCGCGCGGCGCTCGAGGATTCGGTTGTCTACGCGCAGCAACGCAAGACCTTCGGCAAACCGATCTGCGAACACCAGGCGATCCAGCTCAAGCTCGGCGACATGGCGACGCGGGTCGAGGCCGCGCGCCTGCTTGTCGAATCGGCCGCCGCGGCGTTTGACCGAGGCCAGCGCTGCGACATGGAAGCCGGCATGGCCAAGCTGTTCGCGACCGAGGCGGCGATGGAGAACTCGCTCGAGGCCATGCGAATTCACGGCGCCTACGGCTACTCGAAGGAGTTCAACATCGAGCGCTATTTCCGCGACTCGCCGCTGCTGTTGATCGGCGAAGGCACCAACGAAATGCAGCGCATCATCATCGCCAAACAGTTGATCGAAAGAAGCCCGGCATGAGCTTGCCGCTGGTGGGCGTGCGCATCGTCGCGGTCGAGCAATACGGCGCGGGGCCGTTCGGCAGCCAGCATCTCGCCGACCTGGGCGCCGAGGTCATCAAGATCGAGAACCCGGCCGACGGGGGCGACATCGGGCGGGCGATCGGCCCGCATTTCTTCGGCCCCGGCGACAGCCACTTCTACGAGTCCTTCAACCGCAACAAGAAAAGCCTGACGCTCGACCTGAAGGCGCCGGGCGCGATGGAAGTTTTCGCCGACCTGGTGAAGAGCGCCGACGCGACGCTCGACAATCTGCGCGGCGATCTGCCGGCGAGGCTCGGCGTCACCTACGAGCAGCTTCGCGTGCACAACCCGAAGATCGTCTGCGCGCATCTGTCGGCGTACGGCCGCACCGGCTCGCGCGCCGCGTGGCCGGGCTACGACTACCTGATGCAGGCCGAAAGCGGCTACCTCTCGCTCACCGGCGAGCCCGACGGACCGCCGGCACGCATGGGCCTGTCGATCGTCGACATGATGACCGGCGTGACCGCGGCGCTCGGCCTGCTCGCCGGCGTGATCGGGGCGCGTGCCAGCGGGCGCGGCCGCGACATCGACGTGAGCCTGTTCGATGTCGCGCTCAACAACCTGAACTACGTCGCCGCGTGGTACCTGAACGAAGGCGTGGTCGCGCAGCGCGAGCCGCGCTCGGCACACCCGTCGCTCACGCCGTGCCAGCTCTACCGCACAGGCGACGGCTGGCTGTTCGTGATGTGCAACAAGGAGAAGTTCTGGCAGATCTTTGCGCGCGAGATCGGCATGGCCGGGTGGCTGGCTCGGCCCGAGTACCGCGACTACGGGATGCGCCTCAGGCATCGCGACGGCCTCACTGCGGAGATCGATGCGGTCCTCGGCGCGGCGCCAACCGCGCACTGGCTGGCGACGCTCGAAGGCAAGGTCCCGGTCGCGCCGGTGTACGACGTTGCCCAGGCACTCGAGAACCCGTTCGTGCAGGAACAAGGGCGGGTGATGGAGGCGCCCCACCCTGCGCGCGGCACGATCCGCACCATGGCCTGCCCGATCCGCTGCCCGGGCGAGGAAGAGCTCGTGGGCATCGCCCCGGCCATGGGCGCCGACAACCAGGAGATCCTCGCCGGCCTGGGCTACGACGACTCCCGGATTGCCGCACTGATGAAATCCAAGGTCATATGACCCGCGACGTTTCTGCGCCGCACTTCGCCAGCCGCCCGCCGTTTCCACTGCTCGCCACCCTGGCGATCCAGGTGCTCGCGGCGATGGCGGTACTCGCCCCGCCGGTCTTCGCGCCGGTCGCGACCGTCGACATCGGCGTGCCGACGAGTGCGATCGGGCTGTTCGTCGCGTTGACCTACGGCGCCAGCATGGTGTCGAGCCTGATGGCCGGCGATCTCGTCAAGAAGTTCGGCGCGATCCGCGTCAGTCAAAGCTGCCTGCTGCTTTGCGCGCTCGGGCTTGCGCTCGCCACGATCGCCACGATCCCATCCTTGATCGTCGGCGCGCTGCTGCTTGGCTGCGGCTATGGGTCGGTCACGCCGGCAAGCTCGCACATCCTCGCCAAGAGCACGCCGCCGCACATGATGTCGCTGGTCTTCTCGTTGAAGCAAACCGGCGTGCCGATCGGCGGTGCACTCGCCGGCGCGCTGGTGCCCTCGCTCGTGCTCTGGGATGGCTGGCGCGCGGCCGCGCTGGTGGTCGCTCTCGGCTGCTTGTTGACGGCACTGGTCGTGCAGCCGGTGCGTCGGGTCTTCGACGGCGATCGCGAACCGGGCCGCCGTGTCGGAACAGCCGGCCTGGCCGGCCCGCTGCGCCTGGCCGCGACCCATCCGGCGGCACGGCGACTGGCGGTCGGTTCGCTCTGCTTCGCCGCCGCGCAACTCTGTCTGGCGACCTACCTCGTGACCTATCTCGCTCACGACCTCGGCTACACGCTGGTGCAGGCCGGCCTGATGCTCGCGGTCTCGCAGGGTGCGGGAATCTTCGCGCGGATCGCCTGGGGCGCGGTGGCCGATCGCGCCGGACGCCCGCTACTCGTGTTGGGCGGCATCGGCTGCGGCATGGCGATCTGCGCCGGCGCGCTCGCGATCCTCGCGCCGGACACGCCTCGCCTCGTCGTGATGCTGGTCTGCGCGGCATTCGGCGCGACGGCAATCGGCTGGAATGGCATCTTCCTCGCCGAGGTCGCCCGCGAAGCGCCGCCCGGCAAGGCCGGCGACGCGACCGGAGGCGCGCTGTTCTTCACCTACCTCGGTATCCTGATCGGGCCGTCGATCTTCGCGTTGATGGTCGGAGGCGGGCTGCACTACCCGGCCGCCTATGTCCTGATCACGATCCCCGCGTTCGCGTGCGGCCTCTGGCTCGCACTTCAGCCAAGGCCGCGCGTCGCCGCCGACGACGCTTCGGCAATCCCCCGGGTGACACGATGACCGATGCCACGACAACCACGACCAAAGAGCTGATCACCGACGAGCTCGAGCTGCTCCGCCTCCTTGTGCCGCTATCCGGCGCGCGCGTTGTCGAGCTTGGCTGCGGCAAGGCCGAGCTGGCGCGCCGCCTGCTCGTGCGTGGCCTGGTTGCTTCGGTGCGAGCCTTCGAAGTCGACATCGTTCAGCACGCTCGCAATCTGGCCGATCCGCACCTTGTGAACCTGCAATTTCTGAGCGGCGGCGCCGAGGCGATCCCGCTGGACGACGGCTGCTGCGAAGTCGTTCTGATGTTGAAGTCGCTGCATCACGTGCCGATTCCGCTGCTCGACCAGGCGTTGCGCGAAATCCGGCGCGTACTGGTATCCGGAGGCCATCTCTATGTGTCGGAGCCCGTCTACGCAGGTGAATTCAACCAGATCGTCCGGCTCTTCCACGACGAAGGCGAAGTGCGCGCAGCGGCCCAGGCCGCGCTGCGCCGCGCCGCCGGCGACGGCGTTCTTGGGTGGCTTGGGGAAACGGTGTTCGACATGCCGCTCGCGTTCCGCGACTTCGCCGACTTCTACGATCGCATCGTCCGCGTCACGCACTCGTCGCATGATCTCGATGCTGCGACTTTGGCCGAGGTGCGCCGTCGTTTCGATCGTCACATGACGCCGCAGGGCGCACGATTCATCCGCGAGATGCGCGTCGACGTATTGCGGCGGCCCTGAGTGTTGGCGCCGGCCTGAATCGTTGCGAGGGCTTGCCGAACGACGGGTGCCATATCACACCTTTGGGCGGCGACGGAACCAGCGCATCACCAGTAGGAACGCGACGACTACGAAGGCGCAGACGAGCGCCAACTTTTCAAGGAGTTCCAGGTCGGCGAGAAGCCACTCGATGGCATGCCCGAACAGGTAGCCGGCCGCGCCCACTACCACAGCCCAGATGGCCGCGCCGATCATGTTGAAGACGGCAAACCGCCAGGCGGAGACGTTGCTCATGCCGATGACGACCGGACCGATAAGGCGCAAGCCGTACATGAAGCGCACGCCGACAATCAGCGCGGCGGAATGACGGTCGACCAGGCGCCGAACGCGTGTGGCGGCCACCTCGAACCGCGGCCATCGACCCAGTAAAGGGGCGCCATAGCGACGGCCGACAAAAAAACAGATCTGGTCGCCAAGGGTGCCGCCCACAAAGGCCACGAGGACGACGATCGGAAAAGAAAGATACCCACCATGGGCCGCAACGCCCGCCAGCAGGAGCAAGGTCTCCCCTTCGAGGATGCAGCCGGCGAAGAGAACGAGGTATCCGTACTGCGAGAGAAGGTCTGCCAGCGCCATGCCGGAGCTTAAGCGCGTGCCGAACCAGGCTGCCGCACGGCGAAACGCAGCCATCTGCGGCGGGTTTGAAAGACCTTGGGCTCGGTGCGCGACGTCAACTCGCGCCGTCACTGGCAATCGGAGGCACCGACTTGATGTATTCGGCCATCGCGGCCCGATCCTCGGCGCTGAGCTGCGACGTACTGCGCACGACTTCGACCATCGGCCCACCCACCCGGTTGCCGTCGGCCGTAAGGCCGGTTGTCAGCATTTCGGCGATCTCGGCGGCCGTCCATTCCTCCAACTTGGCTTGGGTGATGTTGGGAAAGCCGAGTTGACCGTAGGCGTTGGGGTTGCCGGACAAGCGCTTTCCCGAGACGATCGCGCCCTGCCTCTTGATGCACGCGGGGGTCCGAGGCGCTTGCCTTCTACCCTCGCCGAGGCCAAAGGCACCACCCTCGCGCGGTGCAAGGCCGGGGAATAAACAGGGCCTTGGGTCAGTCATCTTGATGTCGATCCAGTTTTGATCCCTTCTCGGTCTCACACCGGAGTTTGAAATGAAGTTGCTATCAACACTTGCGGCCGCGTTCGCAACTTTTTCACTGGCCACCTCGGCCCTGGCAGGCGGCCCGAAGGCGTATGTTGGAAATTTCGCTTCGTCCGGACTATTTGTGGGTGGTTGTCTTGGTTCGGGGGGAGCCTGCCAGGCGCATGACACCCAGGGGACTGGGCGTCTTGGCGGCCGCGAA
>JAYSMB010000556.1:0-1831 GCA_043725065.1 Burkholderiales bacterium | reverse complement strand
CCGGCATACCGCGTGGACGATCTCGAGATTGGGCATCTCGTTCCAGCCGCCGATGTTGTAGGTCTCGCCGACCGCGCCCCGCGCCAGCACTTCGCGGATCGCCGCGCAGTGATCCTTCACGTACAGCCAGTCGCGCACCTGTTGGCCGTCGCCGTACACCGGCAAGGGCTTGCCCGCCAGGGCATTGACGATCATCAGCGGAATCAGCTTCTCGGGAAAGTGGAAGGGGCCGTAGTTGTTGCTGCAGTTCGTCGTGAGCACCGGCAAGCCATAGGTGTGGTGCCAGGCCCGGACGAGGTGGTCGCTGGCGGCCTTGCTCGCGGAGTAGGGGCTGTTCGGCGCGTACGCGTGAGCCTCGGTGAACGCGGCATCGGCGGGCTGCAGCGAACCGTAGACCTCGTCGGTCGAAACATGAAGAAACCGGAATGCCTCGCGATCCGGGGTCGCCAGCTCCGCCCAATGCGCCCGGGCGGCCTGCAGCAAGGTGAAGGTGCCCTGGATGTTGGTGTGGACGAAGGCCGCCGGGCCGTGAATGCTGCGGTCGACGTGGCTTTCCGCCGCGAAGTGGACCACTGCCCGGGGTCGTTGTTCAGCGAACAGGCGATGGAGCAGATCGCCGTCTGTGATGTCGCCGTGCACGAATCGGTGCCGCGGATCCTCTGCCAGCACGGCGAGGTTTTCGCGATTGCCGGCGTAGGTCAGCGCGTCGAGATTGAGCACCGGCTCGTCCGACTGCGCGAGCCAGTCGAGTACGAAGTTCGAGCCGATGAAGCCGGCCCCGCCGGTGACGAGAATCATGGGAGTGGGCGCAAGGTGGAGCGACAGGGCATCGCACAGGCCATGGCAACCGCGGCCAAAGCGCGCCGGATTCTACCGGCCGTTGTCCCTGCTCAAGCTGCGCCGGGCCATAGGCGCGATAATTGCAGCATGACCGAAAATTCCAGTGGCGCCGATCTGCCGGCGCAGCCCGACTCCGACTCCTCGACCGCTTCGCCCTCTGGCGACGCATCCCTCAAGTTCTCCGCGGTGGGTCTCTCGCCTCTGTTGCAGCGCGCCGTCGCCGACCAGGGTTACACGACGATGACGCCGATCCAGGCGAAGGCGATCCCGCTCGTGCTGGCCGGCCGCGACATCATGGGCGCGGCGCAGACCGGCACCGGCAAGACCGCGGCCTTCTCGCTGCCCCTGCTGCACAAGATGCTGCCGCACGAGAACTCGAGCATGTCGCCGGCGCGCCACCCGGTGCGCGCCCTCGTCATCGCGCCGACCCGCGAGCTCGCCGACCAGGTCGCCGACAACATCAAGGGCTACGCGGCTCATTCCAAGCTGCGCTGCGCCGTCGTCTTCGGCGGCATCGACATGAAGCCGCAGACGCTCGAGCTGAAGCAGGGTGTCGAGGTGCTGGTGGCGACGCCGGGGCGGCTGCTCGATCACATCGAGGCCAAGAACTGCGTGCTCAACCAGGTCGAGTACGTCGTGCTCGACGAGGCCGACCGGATGCTCGACATCGGCTTCCTGCCCGACCTGCAACGCATCCTGTCGTACCTGCCCAAGCAGCGCCAGACCCTGCTCTTCTCGGCCACCTTCTCGCCCGAGATCCGGCGCCTCGCCGAGAGCTATCTGCAGGACCCGCTGATGGTCGAGGTGGCGCGGCCGAACGCGACGGCGACCAACGTCGAGCAGCACTTCTACAGCGTCTCGACCGACGACAAGCGGCGCGCCGTGCTGAAGATCCTGAAGGAGCGCTCGATCACGCAGGCGCTCATCTTCGTCAACTCCAAGCTCGGCTGCGCGCGGCTGGCCCGCTCGTTCGAGCGCGACGGCCTGCGCA
>JAYSMB010000555.1:0-2748 GCA_043725065.1 Burkholderiales bacterium | reverse complement strand
CGATCCAGATCCTGAAGGCGTGCAACGTCGCCGACCTGAAGACGGTCAACGTCCTCGAGGACGAGGAGATCCGCCAGGGCATCAAGGGCTACTCCGAGTGGCCGACGATTCCCAGCTCTACGTCAACGGCGAATTCGTCGGCGGCTCGGACATCATGATGGAGATGTACCAGGCCGGCGAGCTGGAACCGCTGTTGACGACCGCTTGAGTGCGGCCAAGGCGCCGCGGGCCGAGCGCCGGGCCGCTCCCAAGCCGGCCCGAGCCCCCGCGGGGGGCCGGACGATGCACTCATCGGACGGAGGGTCGTCGTCACGGCGCGTCGTCGTCGGCGTCACCGGCGCCACTGGCGCGGTCTATGCACTGCGCTTGCTGCAGCGGCTGAAGACGGCGGGGGCACAGACGCACCTGGTCGCGAGCCCGGCCGGCGTGCTCAACGTGCATCACGAACTCGGCCTGGACCGCCGCGCGCTGGAGGCGCTAGCCGATCACGCCTATAACCCCGCGGACATCGGCGCGGCAATCGCCAGCGGCTCGTTCCCGACCGACGCGATGGTCGTCGCGCCCTGTTCGATGCGCACGCTCGCGGCGATCGCGCACGGCCTGTCGGACAACCTGCTGACGCGCGCTGCCGACGTGGTGCTGAAGGAGCGGCGCCGGCTCGTGCTGATGGTGCGCGAGACGCCGTTCAACCTCGCGCACCTGCGCAACATGACAGCCGTGACCGAGATGGGCGGCGTGATCTTCCCGCCGCTGCCGGCGTTCTACCACCGGCCGCAGAGCATCGACGAAATGGTCGACGACACCATCGAGCGCGTGCTTGCGCTGATCGGTGTCGAGGGTGCCGCGCCCAAGACCTGGACAGGCCTTTAACCGTTCAGGCCGCGGCCGGCTTGTAGACCCACTGCCGCTGCGACCCGAACACCGCGTTCGGGTATTCGGGCCGGCCGCGGCTGCCGTTGTAGCGGCCCAGCGCCATGTACAGATCGCCGCGTTCCAGATCGAGATAGTGGCGCAGGATCACGCAGCCGAAGCGCAGATTCGTCTGCATGTGGAACAGCCGCGCCGCGTTGCCGTCGCCAATCAGCCGCGCCCAGAAGGGCATCACCTGCGTGTAGCCGCGCGCGCCGGCACTGCTGACCGCGTACCTGCGAAAGCCGCTCTCGACCTGAATCAGCCCGAGCAGCAACGACGGCTCCAGCCCGGCGCGGGTGCTCTCGTACCACGCGGTCTCGAGAAACTCGACGCGTCGCAGATGCTCGGATTCGCGCGTGCGCAGCCGGCCGCTCATCTCGCCGAGCCAGCGCAGGTAGACCAGGCGCGCGTTCATCGTGTCGAACGACGGCCGCGGCGGCGCGGTGTCGTTGACCGCCGCCGCCAGCGCCGATCGCACCGCGTTGGCGAGCGGCTCCTCGACCTGCGCGCCGGCCCAGGCCCGGGTGGGCAGCAAGCCGGCCAGAGGTGCCGCCGCTGCCGCGACGACGAGACCGCGCCGCGCTCTCCCGTTGCGGGAGAGGAACCCGCTCATGCGCCGAGCTTGGCCTTCAGCGACGGCAGCAGGTCGGCGACCGCGATCGCGGTCGCTTGCGTGTCGCGCCGGCCCTGGTACTCGGCCTGGCCCTCCTTGAGCCCGCGATCGGACAGCACGACACGGTGCGGCACGCCGATCAGTTCCCAGTCGGCGAACATCGCACCGGGGCGCTCGCCACGGTCGTCGAGCATCACGTCGATGCCGGCAGCCTGCAATTCGCCGTGCAGCTGGTCGGCGGCCGCCTTCACATCGGCGGAACGGTCGTAGCCGATCGGGCAGATCACGACGCTGAACGGCGCGATCGAGGCCGGCCAGACGATGCCGCGCGCGTCGAAGTTCTGCTCGATCGCGGCGCCGAGGATGCGCGTCACGCCGATGCCGTAGCAGCCCATCTGCATCAGCTGCGGCTTGCCGTTTTCGTCGAGGTAGGTCGCGTTCATCTTCTCGCTGTAGTACGAGCCGAGCAGGAACACATGGCCGACCTCGATGCCGCGCTGGATCGCGAGCACGCCCTTGCCGTCGGGGGACGGGTCACCAGCGACGATGTTGCGGATGTCGGCGACGACATCGGGCTCGGGCACGTCGCGGCCCCAGTTGACACCGGTGTAGTGGAAGTCGACCTCGTTCGCGCCGCAGATGAAGTCGCTCATCGCGGCGACGGTGCGATCGGCGATCACCTTGACCGGCTGCTTGAGATTGATGAGGCCGAGGTAACCGGGCTTGCAGGCGAAATGCGCGTCGATTTCGGCGCCGGTCGCGAAGCGGAAACCTTCGGTCAGGCCCGGCACCTTGCTCGCCTTGATCTCGTTCAGCGAATGGTCGCCGCGCACCAGCAGCAGCCAGACGGTCGCGCCGATCACGTCGCCGGCGGCATTGGTCTGGTCGGTCGCGAGCACGAGCGACTTGACGGTGTTCGCGAGCGGCACGCCGAGCAGCACGGCCACGTCTTCACACGTGCTCTTGCCGGGCGTCGGTGTCTTCAACATCGGCGCCGTTGCGGCGGCGCGTTGCGCGATCAGGGGCAGCGCTTCGGCCAGCTCGATGTTGGCGGCGTAGTCGGAAGTCGGGCAATAGACGATGGCGTCTTCACCGGTGTCGGCGATGACCTGGAACTCGTGCGATCGGTCGCCGCCGATCGCGCCGGTGTCGGCCGCCACGGCGCGGAAGGTCAGCCCCATGCGCTCGAAGATGCGCACGTAGGCGGCGAACATCTGCTCGTA
>JAYSMB010000554.1:0-1631 GCA_043725065.1 Burkholderiales bacterium | reverse complement strand
GCTGGCTCAGGGCGCGCGCGGCGCGGGTCATTCGGGCCCAGCCACTGCCGCCGCACCTGCGGCGCAAGCTGCTGGAGGTGCATCCGCAGTTGACCGATGCGAACGCGCGCGATGTCGAACGGGGCCTGCGTCAGTTTTTCGATGCCAACGCGCGCGCCGAGGGCCGCTTCGTCGCGATGCCGTCGAAGGCAGTCGATACGCTTTGGCATGCCTTCATCCTGCACACCCGCGCCTACGAAACGTTTTGCCAACAGGCATTCGGGCGCTTGCTGCATCACACGCCTGCCGAGGCCTTGCCCGGCGCCGGGCAGCTGCCGTGGCGTTCGCCCGAGTTGGTGAATGGCTTGAGCCGCGCGTGGCACTGGGCCTGCCGCGACGAAGGCATCGACCCGAAGAAGCCCTCGCGCCTGCCGCTGCTGTTTGCACTCGATGCATCGCTCGGTATCGCTGCCGGGTATGTCTACGCGCTCGACTGCAAGTTGCTCGGCGCCGACCGAGGCAACACGCATTGCGCCGGCGATCTCGGCGGCGGCGCCTCCTGTGGTGGCGGCGATAGCGGCGCTTCGTCGTCGGATGCCGACGGCGGCGGAGACGGCGGCGGTGGGGGATGCGGCGGCGACTGACCGCGCCGCTGCACCCGCCCGATCTCAGAACGTGAACGGCTTGCTCAGCGCCACATAGAACGTTCGCCGCGGTCCGAACTGCGGCGCGCCGACCCCGATGCCACTGCCGTCGCGCAACTGATAGCTGCGGTCGAACAGGTTGAGGGCCGACAAGCGCAGGTCGAATTTGCCGAACCCGTCGACCTCGAACGTGCGAGCTACCGACGCATTCACCTGCACGAACGACGGCAGGTGCTCGGTGTTGGCGAAGCCGCGCCGCAGCCCGCTGCCGTAGAGCACGTCACCACCCAGTGTCGTGGCGGCGCCAAGGCGGTACGAGACGCCTGCCGAGGCCGAAAGCTTCTGCTCGTGGTCGAGGTGCACCCAGTTGCTTTGGATGTAGGCCAGCTCATCGGTGTCGAAGTTGAACTGGCCGGACTCGATGCCTTTGCCCTTGGCCGACGACAGGCTGAGGTTGGCATACGCCGAGAGCCGGTCGTCCTTGTACGAACCCGAGAGTTCGAGCCCGAAGATCCGGCCGCGCTCCAGATTAAAGGCGGAGTAGATGAGGGCGTTGCCGAACTGGCCTTCGTCCTGAAGGTGCTTGACCTGCCGGTAATACGCGTCGGCGCCGACCGTGATCTGCGGCGTCAGCTGGTGCGAGATGCCGAGGTCGAAATAGCTCGAGCGCTCCGAGCGCACGGCGGTGTTGGCGTCTGACGGCAGCGCGTTGGTCGTGCCGAGAAACTTCTCTACCGCGGTGGTGTCGATTTTTTCGGTCGGCGGTGGCGTGAAGTAGCGCGCGTAGCCGGCGTGCACGCGGGTGTCGGTGCCAAGTTGGTAGACGGCGCCCAGGCGCGGGCTCCACTGCGACTCGCTCACCACGGTCGAGACCTTGTCGTAGCGCACGCCGTAGTTCACGGTCAGCGCCTTCGTCGGCTGCCATTCGTCTTGCAGGTAGACGCCGTAGAGGTGGCCCTTGATTCGGCTGTCGTCTTGAATCGTCAGCGGCAGGTCGCTGCTGGCGTT
>JAYSMB010000553.1:0-3142 GCA_043725065.1 Burkholderiales bacterium | reverse complement strand
CCAGCCGCCGAAGCCGTGCCAGGCCATCGGCACCGGGATCGGCACGTTGATGCCGACCATGCCGATCTCGACCCGCCGCGCGAACTCGCGCGCGACATTACCGTCGCTCGTGAAACAGGCGACGCCGTTGCCGAACTCGTGGTCGTTGACGAGCTTGAGCGCCGATTCGAAGTCGGACACGCGAATGCACGAAAGCACCGGGCCGAAGATCTCCTCGCGGTAGATCTTCATCGAGGGCGTGACGTGATCGAACAAGGTGCCACCGGTGAAGTAGCCCTGCTCGTGGCCGGCGACCTTGTGGCCGCGGCCGTCGGCCGCCAGCGTCGCGCCATCGGCCACGCCCGAGGCGATGTACGACTCGACGCGCGTCAGCGCTTCCTTGGTCACGAGCGGGCCCATCTCGGCATCGGTTTCCATGCCGTTCTTGATGACGAGCTTTGCGGCGCGATCGGCAAGCAGCGGCACGATCCGGTCGGCGACGTCGCCCACCAGCACCGCCACCGAGATTGCCATGCAGCGCTCGCCGGCCGAGCCATAGGCCGCGCCGATGAGCGCGTCGACCGCCTGCTCGAGGTTGGCGTCGGGCATCACGACCATGTGGTTCTTCGCGCCGCCGAGCGCCTGTACGCGCTTGCCGTGCCTGGCGCCGGTCTCGTAGATGTATTTCGCGATCGGCGTCGAACCGACGAAGCTCAGCGACTTCACGTCGGGATGAACGAGCAGCGCATCGACCGCGACCTTGTCGCCCTGCAAGACAGTGAAGATGCCCCTCGGCAGGCCGGCCTGTTCCAGCAGCTCGGCCATGAAGATCGATGGCGACGGGTCACGCTCGCTCGGCTTCAGGATGAAGGCATTGCCGCAGGCGATCGCGACCGGGTACATCCACATCGGCACCATGCACGGAAAGTTGAACGGCGTGACGCCGGCGACGACGCCGAGCGGCTGGCGCATGGTCCAGTTGTCGATGCCGGTCGAGACCTGCTCGGTGTAATCGCCCTTGAGCAATTGCGGGATGCCACAGGCGAATTCGACGATGTCGATGCCGCGTGTCACCTCGCCTTGCGCATCGCTGAAGACCTTGCCGTGCTCCGAGGTGATCATCGCCGCGAGCGTGTCGCGGTGCTGGTTGAGCAGGCCGAGAAAGGCATTGAGGACGCGTGCCCGACGCAAGGGCGGCGTGTCGGCCCAGGCCGGAAACGCGGCCTTGGCCGAAGCGACCGCGGCATCGACCTCGGCCGCCGAGGCAAGGGCGACGTGGCGCGCGACCGCGCCGGTCGCCGGATTGAAGACCGGCTGGCGCCGGCCGCTCGTTCCGGCGGCGCGCTGTCCGTTGACGAAGTGACCGATCTCGGCGGTGCTGGCGAAAGCTTCTTTGGCGCCCATGGCGATCGATCTCCGAAAAAGAGTTGCCGCCTCAGCGGCGGGAGGGGAAATTGGGCGGTGCGGCGGCGATGGTTCGCAGCGGCCGCGAGGGCGTGCTCCACAGCACCGATTCAGGGGCGCCCGACATCAGAAGCGCGAGCCGGGTGACGATGGCGCGCAGCGCGAACACGTCGCCGGCACTCCACGTGCGCGTCGTTTTGGTTTCCTCGCAGCAGATCATGCCGTAGGCGCGGCCGTTGAGCAGGAAGGCGGCGTCGAGCAGGGACGTCACCTTGTTCGCGATCAGGTAAGACTCGCGCATGGACTGAAGTGCCGGGTCGTTCATCGCGTCGGCAGACATGAACGTGCCACGCTCGATCAGGGCATTGAAGTAGTCGCTGTACTCGCCCTGCGCGAGCCGCCTCTCGGTCACTTCGAGCTCGCCGCCGGCACTCCTTGCGGCGAAGCAGAGCAGGTTCAGGTCGCCTTCGGTGCCTTCGAACTTCCACAGGCTCACGCGCGCACAGCCGATGCGGGTCTGGACCACCTCGATCACACCCGAGCGCGCGGCATCGCGGTCGATCCGGCCGGCGTAGAACCGGCTCAGGATCTCCTGCAAGCGCGGCGCGTCCTGATCCTGTGGAGTCATGCGCGTAAGTATCCACCAATCGATGGCTATCCTTGTGCATCCGGGACGAGCCGGTCCGACATGAGGAGCGCACAAATGCTGGGAGCCGAGAGCCTGTGGTGAAGAAACCTGGCGCGCCGAAGCGACGCGGCGCCGCGCCCGGCGGGCGACCGGCGCCGCCGCCGGCAGCCTTGTCCGATCGCGAGATCGACGCGCTGCAGGCCTTGCTCGATGCCGTCCCCGCGCCGCTCGAGCCGCTCGATGTGGTCTCGCTCGACGGCTATCTGTGTGGCGTGTTGGTGCAGCCCGAGCGCGTGCTGCCGGGGCGCTGGCTCGCCTACGTCAGCGACGGTGATGGGCGGCCGCTGCCGGCCGGCTACGACCCGGCGCCGTTGCATGCGCTGGTGCGGCGCCGCCATGCCGAGCTCGATGCGGCGATCGCGCGCCGTCGCTGGTTCGACCCGTGGGTGTTCGAGTCTGGCGATGCGGCAGGAGAAGACGACGCGATCCGCGAGGCCGTCCTGCCGTGGGTGGCCGGAATCGCCGCCGCGTTCGAGCTCTTTCCCGGCGTCATGCGATTGCCTCCCGAACAGACCCTGGAGCCGCTGGCGCTGCTCTATCGCCATCTCGACGCCGAGGACCTCGACGACGCCGACGAGCTGCTCGACGAAATCGAGACGCTCGAGCCGGTGGTCGACCTGTCCGAAGCGGTCGAAGGACTGGTGCGCGCGACGCTCCTGCTCGCCGACGCGGCGCGTCCGGTCAGATAGTCAAGGGATCGACGTCGATGGCCCAGCGCAGCACGCGCTGCTCGGGCGCGTCGCGCTCCTGACGCAAGCTCTGCAGCAAAGGCAGCCAGGCGCGCAGCATCGCCTGCAAGGCCTGGCGCGACACCGACTCGACCAGCATCTGCATGCGCTCGACATCGGCGACGCGGGCAACGCCGAGTGGCACCGGCGCGTAGACCATCACGCCATCGTTCTCGGCCAGCGCCGTTGCGCTCTCGGCCGCCGCGACGAGAAAGCCGCGCGCCGCGGCGACCGTCTTCGCTTCGGCACGCAGCACGGCGAGGTGCGAGTACGGCGGCAAGCCGGCCGACTCGCGCTCCTTCAACTGGGTCGCGGCGAACGCCGCGAAGTCGTGCTGGCGCAA
>JAYSMB010000552.1:0-3100 GCA_043725065.1 Burkholderiales bacterium | reverse complement strand
GTCTCGGCGGCGATCTTCGGCAGCTGGGTCCAGGCCAGGTAAGAGGTCGGGCTGCCGAAATCGAAGAAGTACTCGACTGTTCTGTTCATGGGTCTCACCAGGTTTCGGTCCAGGGCCGCAGGTCGAGTTCGTGCGTCCACGCGCTCCTCGCCTGGCGGTGCAGGTTCCAGTAGTTCTCGGCGATCGCCTCGGTGCCGAGGATGCCCTGCTCGGCCTTCTTCGCGTAGCGCTCGGGAAAGTTCTCGGCGATGAAGGGCGTGTCGATCGCACCATCGATGACGATGTGGGCGACGTGGATGCCTTTGGGCCCGAGCTCGCGCGCCATGCTCTGGGCCAGCGCACGAAGAGCGTGCTTGGCACCGGCGAAAGCGCTGAAGCCCGCTGAGCCGCGCACGCTGGCCGTCGCGCCGGTGAAGATGATCGTGCCGTGACCGCGTGTCAGCATCGCCTTGGCCACTTCGCGGCCCATCAGAAAGCCGCCGAGCGCGCCCATCTCCCAGACCTTGCGGTAGACGCGCTCGGTCGTCTCGGTCAGCGAGAAGCGGACGTTGGCGCCGACGTTGAACACCGCCACCTCGATCGGCGCGATCTCGCGCTCGATGTGGGCGACCAGCGTTTCGACGTCGACTTCCTTGCGCGCGTCGGAGGCAAAGCCGTGCGCCTCGCCGCCCTCGGCGCGGATCGCCTCGACCAGCGGCTCGAGCTTGTCGGCGGTACGCCGGGTGACGCAGGCGACGAAGCCTTCGCGGGCGAAACGCCGGGCGATCGCGCCGCCGGTCGAATCGCCGGCGCCGATCACGAGCACCGATTTCCTGTCGTTCACGTCGTCGTCTCCCCGGGGCCGCGGCAAGGAAACAACTGTGCACCAAGGCGGCTTCGCTTTCATTGGGGCAAACCGCTTGTCTCGCGCCGCGGCCTCGGCGAGACTCGCGCACCGATGAGGCCGCACGGCCGCTCCGAAGGGCGAATATCCCGCTCGGCGGGACGGCGCGAAGCGCCAAGGGTGCACCATGGGCTACCGAGTTTTCATCAGCTACCGCGGCAGCGACGGCGCCGACAAGGCCACGGCCCTGGCACGCGACCTCGACGCCATGTTCGGCGACGACCAGATTTTTCTCGACAAGGAAGACCTGGCACCCGGATCGCGCTGGCGCGACGGCATCGCCGCGGCCCTGGGCAATGCGCCGGTCCTGCTCGTCCTGGTGACGCCCGACTACCTGGGCGCCGTCGACGCACAAGGCCGGCGCTGCATCGACCGTGCCGACGATCCGGCGCGCGGCGAACTCGAGGCCGGCATCGCCGCCAAGGCCCACGTCATCCCCTTGCTTTGCGACGGCGTCGAGGCGATGCCTCCAGCCACCGAGCTACCCAGCCCCTTCGAGCACCTGTGCGAGCTTCAGTGGGGCCGACTGCGCGCCCACGACTGGCGCGCCGACATGGGCCGCCTGGCCGACGATCTGTGCGGGCTCGGCCTCACGCCGCGCCCGGCCTCGATGCCCGGGACCATTCCGGTGCCCATGAACGAGCCGACGACGACGCCCATGCCTCTCGACGCGCCCGGCACGGCGGCGACCCACCGCGACGAGGTCGGCGACGAGGGCCGGCGCAGCGTTCTCGGGCTCGTCGCCCTCGCCGTTCTCGCGGTCGGTGGCTGGAGTTTCTGGCGCTGGCGGCAAAAGCGCGCGGCCCTGCTTTCCGGCCCCTGGCGCGCCCGCATCGGC
This sequence comes from Burkholderiales bacterium, assembly GCA_043725065.1. Classification (GTDB taxonomy): domain Bacteria; phylum Pseudomonadota; class Gammaproteobacteria; order Burkholderiales; family Burkholderiaceae_C; genus Schlegelella_A. The sequence goes on along the minus strand of JAYSMB010000552.1, from coordinate 1,379 downwards.
GCCCCTGGCGCGCCGACCTCGCGACAGGGTGAATTGATGATCTTCACGCTCGCGCAAGAGGGCGAGAACCTGCGCCTGACGAGCGGCGCGGTCGACATCGAGCACGACCCTCAGTGGGAGAACTACCGCGACTTCTGGAAGCGGCGCACCGGCAACGATCTCAACAGCGTCTTCTACCGTGGTGAAGGCAAGATCGTCCACGACGACGACGGCTTCTCGGGCAGCCCCGCGGCACCCGCCGCCGCCGCCGCTTCCGGGGCCGTTGGCGACGCCGATGCCGCCAGCGAAGTTGCATCGACGCAGCCGAAAAAACGCAAACCCGAACCCGCGCGGCCGGTCGCGCCGCGCCGCGTCGTCGTCGTCGAGGTGCACATCGCGACGCCGGGGTCCGACAGCGAAACGATCGACGAAGGCGTGTTCCGCGGCATCGTCGACATCGACGACCAGTGGATCCACGGCCGGCTCTGGCTCAAGAGCGAGCAGGCCGAGCGGGTCATGGACCTGCGCCGCGGCGGTTGATCGTCCGGCAAAGGCCCGGCCGATGCCAGCGACAAAACGCCCACCGGCAAAGGCGCTTGGACAGCCGCCTGAAGTCCGCCTGCGCCTGCGCGTCAGCGTCGGCGAGGTTGTCGCGATCGGCCCGGGCAAGGTCGCGCTGCTCGAAGCGGTCGCCGAGCACGGCTCGATTTCGGCGGCGGCCCGAAGCATCGGGATGTCGTACCGGCGTGCCTGGCTGCTGCTCGACGAGCTGAACCGTTCGCTGAAGCAGCCCGCCTTCGAAACCGCGCAAGGCGGCGAGCGGGGCGGCGGAACGCGCCTGACAGCGACGGGCGGGGCGCTGGTTCGCCACTACCGCGGAGCCGAGCGCGCCGCGCTCGCCGCGGGTCGACCGCGGCTGGTCAAGCTGCTGGGCCTGATGCGCCGATCGTTATAGTCATCGGTATATTGCGCCTTGTTGGCGCAAGCCGAACGCGGGCAGCGCTCCGATATGAAGTCTTCTTCGCGAAAGTTCGGCTTCGCCGCGATCCTCATCGCGGTGCTCTGGGTCGGTGGCCAGGCCGCACGTGCCGCGGAGATCACCGTCTCCGCGGCCGCCAGCCTCACCAATGCTTTCAAGGAAATCGGCACCGCCTTCGAAGCCGTCCACCCGGGAACCAGGGTGCTGCTGAACTTCGGTGCCTCGGGCGCGCTGCTGCAGCAGATCGCCAAGGGCGCGCCGGTCGACGTCTTCGCCAGCGCCGACCAGGAGACGATGAACCAGGCCGAGCGGCAGCAGCTCGTCACGCCCGGGACGCGCGTCAATTTCGTCGGCAACTCGCTGGTGGTCATCGTGCCGGGCGACGCCGCGACCGCACCGAAGACACTTGCCGACCTGAACG
>JAYSMB010000551.1:0-6151 GCA_043725065.1 Burkholderiales bacterium | reverse complement strand
CGGCTGCGTATCGCCGCAGCCTTGCTCAAGACGCTGCCCCGATGTCCGTGTTGCTTGCGTATGAACGCAAGACTACTCTTATGACACAGTAAGACTAGTGGGCTGTCCCGCCCAGATCTGTCATTGAAACGGGCTACGACGGGGATGAGCGCAAGGCGCCCAGGCAGGTCGATACCGAGCGGTATCGACCTGCCTGGGCAACGCCGCGATCGCCCCCGAGCGACTGCTCACCGAGGCCCCGAAGTGGCTGCCCTGTCGCACTCCCAAAGGCTTGGTCCGGGCGCTCGCCTTCACCCTGGACCGCAAAAGTCCGAGCCACACCGGGCCGGTGCCTGACGCGCGGATGGTCGAGATCCTGCGCTCTGCCAACGGCCGCTACGGCAGTACGCTCTCCTACCTGGTCGAGACCGCGACATCGTTGCGCAACCGCGGCATTCGCGACCGCGACATCGAGCGGCTGGTCGACCTCGCGCGCCGCTGCGCCCTCATGGCCTGACGCCGTCAGTGCTGCGCAGTGCCGGCGTCACAGGCGTCGCACCGCGCGCCGATGCCAGGTCGTCGGAGGTATCGATGTCGACAAGGATGCCCGGGTCGTCGAGCTCGACGCCGAACGCCGGATAGCGGGCGACCAGTCGGCGCGCCCCTTCGTCGCCGGTCAGCGCCACCAGTTCCGAATAGAGCTCGGCGGCGAAGCCGACCGGGTGGCCGCGCTTGCCGCGGTGCTGGGCATAGGCGACGGAATGCTGATCGAGCTGGCGGGCGACCGCCTGCAGCGTTGCCGGCTGCACAAGCGGCATGTCGCCGGGCAGGATCAGCCAGCCGTCGGAGTGGGGACGGGCGCTGACCCCGGCGCTGATCGAATGTCCCATGCCCAGACCGGCCTGACCGGTGCTGCCGACCTCGGGAACCAGCACCACATCGCGGGCCGCGACGCTGCTGCGCGCCAGCTCGGCGAAGGGCGCGGTGGTGACGACGACGACGTGCAGGTTGCTCGCGATCGCGTGGCGGAGCGTCGTCGCCAGCACGCTCCGCTCGCCGAAAGGCGCGGCCAGCTTATGCGAACCCGCCGTGAATCGCGAGCCGCTTCCGGCTGCGAGAACGATCACGGTGCGCGTGGTTGCCATGTCCGGAGGATGAGAGACGCTCGTCGAATCAGGAAGTAGGAGGTCTACGTAAGGCATTCCCCGTAAGCAAAAGCGCGCGGGTCGCAAGCCCGGCGGGCCCTGCAAGCGACGCGCCCACGCCGATCGGCAGCTCTTCCTATACTTGCCACGTGACCGACCTCGCCGCGCTGCGCAAGAGCTACGAACTCGCCGAGCTCGACGAATCGGTCTCGCTCGACGACCCCTCGCGGCAGTTCGCAAGCTGGCTCGAGCAGGCGATCGCCGCCCAGTTGCCGGAACCGAACGCCATGACGCTCGCAACCGTCGGCGCCGACGGCCGCCCTTCGACGCGCATCGTCCTGGTCAAGGGCTGCGACGAGCGCGGCCTGGTCTGGTACACCAACTACGAGAGCCGCAAGGGTCGCGAGCTTGCCGTGCACCCGACTGCGGCGCTGCAATTCCACTGGGTCGAGCTAGAGCGCGTCGTCCGCATCGAGGGCCCGGTCGAGAAGGTCTCGGCCGAGGAGTCGGACGCGTACTTCGCGTCGCGGCCGCTCGATTCGCGGATCGGCGCCTGGGCCTCGCCGCAAAGCCAGGTCATCGCCTCGCGTGCCGCCCTGGTGGTCAACGCGGCGCGCTACGGCGCCCAGTTCATGCTGAAGCCGCCCCGGCCGGCGCACTGGGGCGGCTATCGCCTCTGCCCCGAGGTCTGGGAGTTCTGGCAGGGCCGCAAGTCGCGGTTGCATGACCGCCTGCGCTACCGGTTCGCAGACGGTGCATGGCTGCGCGAGAGGCTGGCGCCATGAGGGAAACGGTCAGCGCGCCGCGTGGTTGGCCCGATCAGGGCTCGCCCTCCCAATAGTCGAGATCCTCGGCCAGGCGTGCCATGCGACTGAAGCCCTTGTCGCCGGGCACGCCAGCCATCGCCAGGAACTTGCCGGAATCGGGGTACTCGACGACCTCGGGCTTTTGCCGGGTGCTGATCGACAGGTACTTGAGCGGCGCATCCGAGGTATTGATGATCTGGTGCGGGTAGTCCGGGCCGGCCGGCAGGAAGGCGACGTCGCCGGCCTTGATCTCGAGCATCTCGCCGGCCACGCGCAAGGTGCCGCAGCCTTCGAGCACGACGAAGGCTTCTTCCTGCGCGTGGTGCAGGTGATAGGGACAGCCACGCATGCCAGGGGCCACCACATCGATCGACATGCCGAGCGCGACCGCGGCGGTGTCCGCGGCCAGGCGGGCGCCGGTCGTGTCGTACAAGGGCTCGCGCAGTTCGCGGTGCCGCGGCACCTCGTCGAAGTTGCGGATCAGCTGTTGGCGAAGCTCCGCCGCACGCTCGCTCATGACTTCTTCTCCCGGAAAGGTTTCGCGCAATGATGCCCGGCCTTGCCGATCGACGGCGACGCGGGTCCGCGCCTTGGGCACAATCGCGGGCTTCACGGCGCCCGCAACGAACAACAAGAATCGTGAACAGTCTTTTCGTGGTGCTCGGTATCGAGTCCTGGAAACCGGTGCTGGCGGCGCTTCTGCTGCCGCCGGTTCCCTTGCTCCTCCTCACGCTCATCGGCGCCCGGCTGCTGCTGCCGCGGCGCGGCCTCGGCTGGCTGCTGATCTTCATCAGCGTCGTCCTGCTATGGCCCTCGGCCTGCACCGGCGCGGCGCGCGGCGCTGCCCTGCTGCTGTTGCCTCCCGAGACGGCCATGAGCTTCGATCGGGTTCGTGCGCTGCGCTCCGAAGTCATCGCGCGCAAGCCCATCGCGATCGTCATTCTGGGCGCAGGGGTCGAACCCTTCGCCCCCGAGTACGGCGTGAGCAGCCTGCAATACGCTTCGCTCGAGCGCTTGCGCTACGGCCTGTGGCTGGGCCGCGAGACCGGCGCGCCGATCGCCTTCAGCGGCGGCATCGGCTGGGGCCAGTCCGACGCGGCGCCCGAAGCGCGTGTCGCAGCCAAAATCGCCGCCGAAGAATTCAATCGTCCGCTCAAGTGGCTCGAGGAGGATTCGCGCGATACCCGCGAGAACGCGTCGAGAACGCTGGCGCTTCTCAAGCCCGCGGGCATCGATCACATCGTCCTGGTCACCCATGGCTATCACATGCCACGGGCGCTGCGCGCCTTCAACCAAGCGGCAGGGCCCGGGATCACGATCGAGCCGGCGCCGATGGGCCTGGCGCGCAAGCTGGAATCGCCCGTCCTCGAATGGATGCCGAGCACGCTCGGGTTCAACCAGATGCGCCAGGTGCTGCGCGAGGCGATCGGCAAGGTGGCGGGGGCCTGACGCCAGCGATGAGCACGCCGGGCCGGGCCCGCAGGTTGCACCCGTGAGCTGGCATGGCAGCCTTTCGCTGCGCTACCGATTCAGCGACGAGCGCACGCTCGTCCACGATCGTCACGACGGGCCCCTGCGTGTGCTCAAGAGCCTGCATCCCGAAGGCGCGCGCGTCTGCCACAGCGTGCTCGTCCACCCGCCCGGCGGCATCGTCGGCGGCGATACGCTGGCGATCGATCTTGCGCTCGAGCCCGGCGCGCACGCCCTGGTCACAACTCCGGGTGCGACGCGTTTCTACCGCAGCACCGGCGCCGTGGCGTCGCAAGCAACGACGGCTCGTGCCGAGGCCGGCGCGCGGCTCGAATGGCTGCCGCTCGAAACCATCGCCTACAGCGGCTGCATCGCCGAGAACAAGCTGCGATTCGAGCTCGATCCCGGCGCCGAGATGATCGGCTGGGATCTCACCGCGCTCGGCCTGCCGACTTCAGACCAACCCTTCGTGGCCGGCAGCTTCAGCCAGGCCATCGAGTTCCCCGGCCGCTGGCTCGAGCGCGGCACGGTCCGCGGCGATGCGCCGGCCCTGCTCGATTCGCCGCTCGGCTGGGCCGGCAATCGTGTGCTGGCGACGCTCTGGTTCGCCGCCGGCAGCCGGATCACTGAAGCCCGCCGCGACGCGTTGCTCGACACGGCGCGCGCCGCCGGCGGCGGCCACGCGCTGCGGCGCACGACCGGTGCGACGGCGCCGCACGCGAGCATCGTCGTCGCTCGCGTGCTCGCGCCGAACGTCGAACCGGCCATGGACCTGCTGCAACGCATCTGGAGCGCCTGGCGCCTGGCCACATGGCAACTCGAGGCCTGCGTGCCACGGGTCTGGCGGACCTGAAGAAGGGCGTTCGGCGAGCTTGCCGACGTATCATCGCCCGGCCTCGCCGCACTGGCATTGGACTTGCTGCCTCGCTCATCGGCACGCCAGCAGGCGACCTGACCGAACCCGACAGCGATGGACCTGACGCCGCGCGAAAAAGACAAGCTGCTGATCTTCACCGCCGCGCTGCTCGCCGAACGGCGCCGTGCGCGTGGCCTGAAGCTCAACCATCCAGAAGCCATCGCCCTGATCAGCGCGGCGATCATGGAAGGCGCGCGCGACGGCAAGAGCGTGGCCGCGCTGATGAGCGAAGGCAAGATGGTGCTGGCGCGCGGCGACGTGATGGAAGGCGTGCCCGAGATGATTCCCGACATCCAGGTCGAGGCGACCTTTCCCGACGGCACCAAGCTGGTCACCGTGCACCAGCCGATCGCATGAGGTCGCAAGGATGATCCCCGGCGAATACTTCATCGAAGACGGCGAGATCGGGCTGAACGGCGGGCGGCCGACGCTCGCGGTGGTGGTCGAGAACACCGGCGACCGGCCGATCCAGGTCGGCTCGCACTATCACTTCGCCGAGACCAACGCGGCCTTGCGCTTCGACCGCGACGCGGCGCGTGGAATGCGGCTGAACATTGCATCGGGCACGGCCGTTCGCTTCGAGCCGGGGCAGCAACGCAGCGTCGAGCTCGTCGCGTTCGGCGGCGATCGGGTCGTGCACGGCTTTCGCGGTCTTGTGGGAGGTCCGCTTTGAGAATGGAGCTCCGTGCGGGTTGGATCGGGGCGGCGGGGCGCTCCGCTCCGCTCATGTCCCCCGATCCGGCGCTGCGCACCGGCTCTCCTCCTTTACTTCGCTGCGCAGAGCACCCCACCGCCCCGATCCGCCACCGTCACGCTGGCTGTTCCACCAAGCGCGCGAAGGCCTCGGGCATGGGGTGGCCTCCGCAGCGAAGTAAAGGAGGAGATGGCGGCCGCAGGCCGCCATCGGGAGACATGAGCGGAGGGGGCCACCCCGTGCCCGAGGCCGACCGGCCCGGGAATCCACCGAGAGAATTCTGATGGCCACCGTGCAACGCCGCGCCTACGCCGAAATGTTCGGCCCCACCGTCGGCGACCGCGTGCGCCTGGCCGACACCGGCCTGGTCATTGAGGTCGAGGACGACTACACCCTGCGTGCCGGCGGCTACGGCGAGGAAGTGAAATTCGGCGGCGGCAAGACGATCCGCGACGGCATGGGGCAAAGCCAGCGCATCTCGGCGCAGGTGGCCGACACCGTCATCACCAACGCGCTGGTCATCGACCACTGGGGCATCGTCAAGGCCGACATCGCGATCAAGGCCGGCCGCATCGCCGGGCTCGGAAAAGCCGGCAACCCGGACGTGCAATCGGGCGTCGACATCGTCATCGGCCCGGGCACCGAGATCATCGCCGGCGAAGGGATGATCGTCACCGCCGGTGGCGTCGATTCGCATATCCACTTCATCTGCCCGCAGCAGATCGAAGAAGCGCTGGCGAGCGGCGTGACGACGATGCTCGGCGGCGGCACCGGCCCGGCCACCGGCACCTTCGCCACGACTTGCACGCCCGGCCCCTGGCACATCCATTCGATGCTGAAGGCGGCCGAGGCCTTTCCGATGAACCTCGGCTTCATGGGCAAGGGCAACGCCAGCGTTGCCGCCGCGCTCGAAGAGCAGGTCGAGGCCGGTGCCTGCGGCCTGAAGCTGCACGAGGACTGGGGCACCACGCCGAAGGCGATCGACACCTGCCTGAGCGTCGCCGAACGGCACGACATCCAGGTGACGATCCACACCGACACACTCAACGAATCGGGCTTCGTCGAAGACACGGTCGCCGCGTTCAAGGGCCGCGCCATCGCCACCTTCCACACCGAAGGCGCGGGCGGCGGCCATGCGCCC
>JAYSMB010000550.1:0-5592 GCA_043725065.1 Burkholderiales bacterium | reverse complement strand
GCTGTGCAGTTCGACGAGCGGCTGACCGTGGCCGTGCAGACCCGCGTCGCCGGCTACGTCGAGCATCTGGTGGTGCGCGCGCCGATGGAGCAGGTGCGCAAGGGGCAGGCGCTTGCGACCATCTTCGCGCCCGACTGGCTGGGCCCACAGAACGAATGGCTCGCATTGAAGCGCGCCGGCGTATCGCAAGACGTCGTCGATGCCGCGCGCGAACGCATGCGGGCCATGTCCATTCCGGACTCCCTCATTCGCCGCGGCGAGGGCAGCGGGGCCGCTCAGGCCCGCTTCACGCTCGTTGCGCCGGTCAGTGGCGTCGTCGCAGAGTTGGGCGTGCGTGAGGGCGTTGCGGTCACGCCGGGCATGACCCTGTTCCGCCTCGCCGGGCTGGAGAAGGTCTGGGCCGTGGCCGAAGTGCCGGAGGCGCAAGCGGTGCGCCTCACCCGCGGGCAGAAGGTCAAGGCGGTGCTGCAGGCCGACGCCTCCCGGGCATTCGACGGCGAACTGAAGGAAATCCTGCCGCAGGTCAGCGCCGGCACCCGGACGCTGCAGGCTCGCTTCGAGGTCGACAACAGGAGCGGCAAGCTGACGCCGGGGATGCTGCTGCGCCTGCAGGTGACCGGCCCGAGTTCATCGCGGCTCGTCGTTCCGTCCGAAGCCGTCATCCGCACGGGCAAGCGCGCTGTGGTGCTGGTACGCAAGGCGAACGGTTCCTTCGAGAGCCGCGACGTCGCCATCGGCCGGGAGAGCGGCGACGACATCGAGGTGACCCAAGGCCTGAGCGAAGGCGAGCAGGTCGTGGCCAGCGGCCAGTTCCTCATCGACTCGGAAGCGCGGCTGCGATCGGTGACCGACAGCATGCCCGCACCGGCCGCCACGGAGTCTGTTTCAGCGGAACCGATGCCCGTGGCCAAGGCATCGGGCCTGCACGTCGGCGAAGGCAAGGTCGAGGGCGTCGACGCCGACGGCATCACCATCTCCCACGGCCCGGTCGCATCGCTGAAGTGGCCGGCGATGACGATGGACTTCGGCAAGCCTGACGCCAAGTCGTTTGCAGACATCAAGCCGGGCGACAAGGTTCGATTCGAGTTCAGGGAAGGCGGCCCGAAGGGCTACGAGCTCGTGTCGGTACAACGAGTCGGGAGCGCGAAGTGATTGCTGCGCTCATCCGTTGGTCGGTGACCAACCGATTCCTCGTGCTCATCGCCACCGCGCTCCTGGTGGCCGCAGGTGTCCGGTCGGTTCTGAGAACACCGTTGGACGCGCTGCCGGACCTGTCGGACACCCAGGTCATCGTTCGAACGCCGTTCCCGGGCAAGGCACCCCAGGTCGTCGAGGACCTGGTCACCTACCCACTGACCACGACCATGCTCAGCGTCCCCGGCGCGAAGACCGTGCGCGGCTACTCGTTCTTCGGGGACTCGTTCGTCTACATCCTGTTCGACGACAAGACCGACCCGTACTGGGCACGGTCGCGGGTGGTCGAGTATCTCAATCAGGTCCAGAGCAGACTGCCGCCCGGCGCAACGGCGACCCTCGGTCCGGACGCCACCGGCGTGGGCTGGGTCTACGAATATGCGCTGGTCGACCGCACCGGAAGGAACGACCTGGGGCAGCTTCGTTCGCTGAACGACTGGTTCCTGAAGTTCGAGCTCAAGACGGTTCCGGACGTTGCCGAGGTCGCCAGCATCGGGGGCATGGTCAGGCAATACCAGGTCGTGCTGGACCCGGACCGCATGCGTGGCTTCGGAGTCACGCAGGCCATGGTCACCGACGCGCTTCGGAAGGCCAACCAGTCCTCCGGTGGTTCCGTGGTCGAGATGGCCGAGGCCGAGTACATGGTGCGCTCGCGCGGCCTCCTGAAGTCGCTCGATGACTTTCGGACCATTCCGATATCGGTGACGGGCTCGACACCGGTGCTGCTTCGGGACGTCGCGACCGTCCAGATCGGTCCGGAGATGCGCCGCGGCGTCGCCGAACTCGACGGGCAGGGGGAAGTCGCCGGCGGCGTGGTGGTCATGCGTTCGGGCAAGAACGCACGCACGACCATCGAAGCCGTCAAAGCCAAGCTGCAAGCGTTGAAGCCGAGCCTGCCGCCCGGCGTCGAAATCGTGCCGACCTACGACCGCTCGCTGCTCATCGACCGGTCCGTCGAGAACCTGCGTTCCAAGCTCGTCGAAGAGTTCATCGTGGTGGCCGTCGTCTGCGCCATCTTTCTGTTCCACCTGCGTTCGGCATTGGTTGCGGTCGTGGCGTTGCCGGTCGGGGTTCTGACCGCCTTCATCGTCATGCACTGGCAAGGCGTCAGCGCCAACATCCTGTCTCTCGGAGGAATTGCCGTCGCCATCGGTGCGATGACGGACGCCTCCATCGTGATGGTGGAGAACCTCGCCAAGCACATCGAGGCGTTCGAGGAAAAGCGCGGTGCGCCACCATCCCCGGCCGAGCGATGGGCGCTGGTGGTCGAGTCCTGCGTGGAGGTAGGCCCGGCGCTCTTCTTCTCGCTGATCGTCATCGCGCTGTCGTTCGTTCCGGTGTTTGCGCTCGAGGCGCAGGAAGGGCGTCTGTTCGCGCCACTGGCGTTCACGAAGACCTATGCCATGGCCGCGGCGGCGGGGCTGTCCGTGACCCTGGTGCCGGTGTTGATGGGCTACTTCATCCGTGGCCGCATTCCTCACGAAGCGTCCAATCCCGTGAACCGCCTTCTCATCGCCGTCTATCGGCCAGCGCTCGATGCGGTCTTGCGGTTTCCGAAAGCGACGCTGGTGGTCGCGGCGACCTTGCTGGCGCTGACGGCCTTCCCGCTCATGCGCCTGGGCGGCGAGTTCATGCCTGCGCTCGACGAGGGTGACCTGCTGTACATGCCGTCGGCGTTGCCGGGGCTGGCCATATCGAAGGCATCCGAGTTGCTTCAGCAGACCGATCGCCTCATCAAGACGGTCCCGGAAGTCGAGCGTGTCTTCGGGAAGGCGGGCCGCGCCGACACCGCGACCGACCCCGCGCCGCTGGAGATGTTCGAGACCACCATCCGGTTCAAACCGCGCGACCAATGGCGGCCGGGAATGACGCCGGACAAGCTGGTCGAGGAGCTCGACCGGACCGTCAAGGTCCCTGGACTGTCCAACCTCTGGGTGCCGCCCATCCGCAACCGCATCGACATGCTGGCCACGGGCATCAAGAGTCCGGTGGGCATCAAGGTCGCCGGGGCGGACCTGGCCACCATCGACCGGCTGACCACGCAGATTGAGTCGGCGGTCCGGGGCGTTCCCGGTGTGTCTTCCGCGCTCGCGGAACGTCTGACGGGAGGCCGCTATATCGACGTCAATGTCGACCGGCTCGCCGCGGCACGCTATGGAATGTCGGTGGCCGACGTGCAGGCGGTGGTCTCGACCGCCATTGGTGGCGACAACGTCGGCGAGGTCATCCAGGGCCGGGAGCGCTATCCCATCAACGTGCGCTACCCACGCGCGTTTCGCGACTCGCTGCAGCGCCTGCGCGAGTTGCCGTTCGTCACGGACAAGGGCGCGCAGCTGCTGCTTCAGGATGTGGCCAAGGTCAGCATCGAGGAGGGGCCGCCGATGCTGCGCAGCGAGAACGCCCGGCTGTCGGGCTGGGTGTACGTCGACGTGCGCGGCCGCGACCTTCGGTCGGTGGTGGCCGACATGCAAGCCGCCGTCGAGAAGCAAGTGGCGATGCCGGCAGGCTACGCCATCTCGTGGTCCGGTCAATTCGAGTACCTCGAGCGCGCGACCGAGCGACTGAAGCTGGTCGTGCCGGTCACGCTGGCGGTCATCTTCCTGCTGCTCTACCTGCTGTTCCGCTCCTTCGGCGATGCCGCGCTCGTCATGGCCGCGGTGCCGTTCTCGCTGGTCGGGGGCTTCTGGCTCATCTGGGCGCTGGGCCACTCCATCTCGGTCGCCACGGCGGTCGGCTTCATCGCCCTGGCGGGCGTGGCCGCCGAGTTCGGGGTCGTGATGCTCATCTACCTCAAGAACGCGCACGCGCGACGGCTCGCCGCCGGTGAGCCCGACAACGATGCGACCTTGCTCGCGGCCATCCGGGAAGGCGCGGTGCTGCGAGTGCGGCCCAAGGCCATGACGGTGGCGGTCGTGATGGCCGGGCTGCTGCCGATCTTGTGGGGCAGGGGAACCGGCTCCGAGGTGATGATCCGAATCGCTGCGCCGATGGTGGGCGGCATGGTCACGGCGCCGCTGCTGAGCATGCTGGTGATGCCTGCCGCATGGTATCTGCTGCACCGTCGGCGCACCGCCCGGCGCATGGGTTCCTGAATGACAAAGGCCCGGGTTCCTGCGAACCCGGGCCTTCTGTCTTCGAGGTCGAGACTCAGCGCTGCGCGAGCTCGACGCGACGTGCCTCGGCGTTGCCGTCGCTGGCGGTCAGCGCCTGCGGCTGCTTCAGCGCCACCGTGTAGCCCGGAATGACCGCAACCTGCGGTGCGACCGGGGCCGGCGCCGCGATCGAGACCGGCGTGCCCGGCGCCGCGGAGCCGGTCAAGACCGCGCCCGTCGGCAGCAGCGGCACGATCAGCAGCGCGACGATGTTGATGATCTTGATCAGCGGGTTCACGGCCGGGCCGGCGGTGTCCTTGTACGGGTCGCCGACGGTGTCGCCGGTCACCGCGGCCTTGTGGGCCTCGCTGCCCTTGCCGCCGTGGTGGCCGTCCTCGATGTACTTCTTCGCGTTGTCCCAGGCGCCGCCGCCGGTGCACATCGAGATCGCGACGAACAGGCCGGTCACGATCGTGCCCATCAGCAGGCCACCGAGCGCGGCCGGCCCGAGCAGCAGGCCGACCAGGATCGGCACCACCACCGGCAGCAGGCTCGGCACGATCATTTCCTTGATCGCCGCCGTGGTCAGCATGTCGACGGCCGCGCTGTAGTCGGGCTTGCGCTTGCCGGCCATGATGGCCCCGTCCTGGAACTGGCGCCGCACTTCGACGACGACCGCACCGGCCGCGCGGCCCACCGCTTCCATCGCCATCGCGCCGAAGAGGTAAGGAATCAGGCCGCCGATGAACAGGCCGACGATGACCTTCGGGTCCGACAGGTCGAAGCTCACGCTCAGGCCGCGGCCTTCGAGCGAGTGCGTGTAGTCCGCGAACAGCACCAGCGCTGCCAGCCCGGCCGAGCCGATGGCGTAGCCCTTGGTGACGGCCTTGGTGGTGTTGCCGACGGCGTCGAGCGGGTCGGTCACGTCGCGCACGCTCGCGGGCAGCTCGGCCATCTCGGCAATGCCACCGGCGTTGTCGGTGATCGGGCCGTAGGCGTCGAGTGCGACGACGATGCCGGCCATGCTCAGCATCGAGGTCGCAGCGATCGCGATGCCATACAGGCCCGCGAGCCAGTACGACGCGAGGATGGCGGCGCAGACGAACAGCACCGGCCAGGCGGTGGAGCGCATCGAGACGCCGAGGCCGGCGATGATGTTGGTGCCGTGGCCGGTGGTCGACGCTTGTGCGATGTGCTGCACCGGGCTGTACTGGGTGCCGGTGTAGTACTCGGTGACCCAGACCAGTGCGGCCGTCAGCACCAGGCCCACGGCGCAGGCGCCCCACAGGCGAATCTGGGTGCCGGC
>JAYSMB010000549.1:0-5488 GCA_043725065.1 Burkholderiales bacterium | reverse complement strand
ATCGGACCGCTCTGCAAGACGGAAAGGGTGATGGGATCGATGTTGAAGGGCTGCATCGTCGGGCCGTGTCCTGGATCACTTTTTTCCGTAGGTGCGCTCGTGATCGGGCGCGATCCACAGCAAACGGATGAACTCGCCCTCGCGGTACGCAAGGGCGCGCCGCGCATGCGTGATTCGTATTGAATACAACGCGTCTGTTCCAGGCGGCGCCTTGACGCTGACGAGCCTCTCCCACTTGAGACCCTGATCCCGGTAGACCTGATTCCACGTCATCTGGCGCAGCTTGCCGAGTGTATCGAGCGCGGCGAGGCGCTCGGACTTCTGAACGGTCAGCAAGCTCTCCTGAAACACCGGGTTGTTCAAGTCGAGCCTGACCCGAACTTCGACCTCAGGCTTTGCCACCGCGCAACTTCTTCAATCGGGCATCGACGCCGGAGTCGGATGCGGGGTTGGCGCCGGCCCAGGCCAGCGCTTTGCTCAAACCGGCGGCGGCCTGCGGTTCATGAAGCCAGCGTTCGTTGTCGGGCACGACGGTGGCCGTTCGTACGAGCCAGACGCCCGGCTCCCTCTCTTCCACCAGAACCTGCCGACCCGCAAACTGCTTGCCAAGCGAAATCTGCCCGTTTCCCCCCACCAGCTTCACCGCCACCGACGCCGCCATCCCGACCCTCCAGTTACTAAGGCACCACTGCACTATAGCGCGATTGCACTAACGCCGCCATCCTGTCGTTGGCGACGCCCACGATCGTCGCGGCCGCCTGTGTCGCATCGAGTCCGAGCGACAGGCCGACATGTTCGAGCAGGCGGCGCGAATCGTGTCCATCGAAACCGCGTGCTCGACCGGGTGCGGCGGCCGAGCTCGGGCACATCGCGAAAGCCGGGCGTCGTGATGAGACCGACGGTTGCGATCTTGCGCTCCAGCATCGCATTGGTTGTCGTCGTCGTGCCATGCTCGACGGCTTCGAGACTCGCCGGTCGACGCCGGTCGCATCCAGCATCGCCTGATTGAGATCGGTGGCGACGATGGCGGCGCTTTCGGGCAACACCGACGCCATCCTGCGCGTGACGACACCCGTGCCGGCGGCCACCTCGAGTACGCGCGTCGGCGCCTTCGCCGCGAGCCGCACCACCAGGCCCGCGGCATAGGGCTCGAAGATCAGCGGAACCAGCAGTGTCTCGTAGAGCTTGGGGATCGAACCGGCGAACGCCGTGTCGGTCTGGGGCTTGTCCATGCATCGGTCCTCCGCGCTGTCGATCCGGCCTATACGCTGAGGTGGGTGCGCAACAGCACCTCGTCGTTCATCAGCGCTTCCATCGTTCCCGCGAATTTCACCTCGCCTTTTTCGAGCACGACCGCGCGGTCCGACACCAGCCGCGCGAAATGCAGGTTCTGCTCCGAAAGCAGGATCGCCACGCCGGCCTGCTTGAGCGCGACGATCATGCGCGCCATCTCCTCGACGATGATCGGCGCGACGCCTTCCGAAGGCTCGTCGAGCAGCACGAGATAAGGATTGCCCATCAGCGTGCGCGCCACCGTGAGCATCTGTTGCTCGCCGCCGCTCATGCGCCCACCAGGCCGATCCGGCATCGCGCCGAGATTCGGAAAAAGCGCGTACAGCCGCTCGGGCGTCCACGCGGGCGTGCCATCGCGTGCCGGCTGTCGCGCGACTGCGAGGTTCTCGCGCACGGTCAGGTCGGTGAAGATGCGCCGGTCTTCGGGCACCCAGCCGAGGCCGAGCCGGCCGATGCGATACGGCGGCAGGGTCGAGATATCTCGGCCTCGAAAAGCGACGCGACCGCGCTTTTTCGCGATCAGGCCCATGATGGCTTTCATGGTCGTCGACTTGCCCGCGCCATTGCGGCCGACCAGCGCGACGCACTCGCCAGCGCCCACCGCGAGGCTCACGCCGTAGAGGATCCGCGCCTGGCCGTACCAGGCGTCGAGGGCTTGCACGTCAAGCATCGCTCACCGCCGCCGCGGCCTCGAAGGTGGTGCCGCCGCCGAAGTACACCTCGCGCACTTTCGCGTCGTCGCGCACCGCCTCCGGCGTTCCTTCGGCGATCAACTCGCCGCGCGCCAGCACGATGATTCGATCGGCGTGCGCGAACACCACGTCCATGCTGTGCTCGGTGAACAGCACGCCGATCGATTGCTCGCCTGCGAGCCTTCGTGCCAGCGCCATCAGGTCATTGCGCTCGCGCGGCGCCATGCCGGCGGTCGGCTCGTCCATCAGCAGCAGCCGCGGCCGGTGCGCCAGCGCGATCGCCAGCTCGACGCGTTTGACGTCGCCGTAAGCCAGCACGCTGGTCGCACGATCGGCCTGCGCCGCCATGCCGACGCTGTCGAGCAAGGCGATCGCCTCGGCGCGGAATTGCACCCGCACTGGCTGCCAGAAACCAAAGACGCGGCCGGCATGCGAGAGCAGCGCGAGCTGGACGTTCTCGACGACGGTAAGCGACGCAAAGGTCTCGGCGATCTGGAAGGTACGGCCAACGCCCTGGCGCCAGATCGCCTCGGGCTTCAATCCCACGATCTCCGTTCCGCCGAGTTCGACCGATCCCGCATCGGGCGCGAGCTGGCCGCCGACCATGTTGAAGCACGTGGTCTTGCCGGCGCCGTTCGGTCCGATCAAGGCGAGCATCTCGCCGGCCGCGAGTTCGAAGCTCACGTTCGCCACGGCGCGCACGCCGCCGAACGATTTGGCCAGCCCCCGCACGGCCAGCAGCGGCACTCCCTCTCCCGCTTGCGGCAGAGGGCCAGGGTGAGGGTGAGCCTGCGCCACGATCCCTCACCCCAACCCTCTCCCCGCCGTGCGCGGAGAGGGAGTAGCGCCGTCGTCGCGAATGAAGATTCGTTTCAATCCACCCGCAACACCGAGCGGAAACACGAGCACCAGCGCGAGCATGACGACCCCGAGCAGTGCCCGCCAGTAGTCGGTCTGGCGGGCCACCGTGTCTTGCAGCCAGGTGAAGAGCGCGCCGCCGACCCAGGGGCCCGAGACCGCCTGCACGCCGCCGAGCAGCACCATCACCAGCCCGTCGACCGACTTGCCGACGCCCAGCGTCTCGGGCGAGATCGTTCCTTTCGCGAAAGCGAACAGCGAGCCCGCGAGACCGGCAATCGTCCCGGCGACGACGAACGCCACCCACTGCAATCGCGGCACGCGAATGCCGATCGCCGCCGCGCGCACCGGCGAGTCGCGGCTCGCCCGCAATGCCAGGCCGAATGGCGCGTGCAGCATGCGCACGAGCAATCCGCAGCCCGCCACCGTGCAGGCCAGCACGAGCAGGTAATACGCCGGCCTCGGCGCCAGCCATGCCGAAGGCCAGATGCCGACCAGGCCGTTGCTGCCGCCGGTCAACGCGTCCCACTGGAACACGACCGACCAGACGATCTGCGCGAAGGCCAGCGTCAGCATGGCCAGGTACACGCCCGACAAACGCACGCAGAACCAGCCGAACACGAACGCACCGAGCGCGGCGAGCAGCGGCGCCAGCAGCAGCGACGCTTCCATCGGCAGGCCGAGCGCCTTGAAGCACAGCGCGGCGCCGTAGGCCCCGAGGCCGAAGTAAGCCGCGTGGCCGAACGAATGCATGCCGGCGGGTCCCATCAGGAAGTGCAGGCTCGCGGCGAACAGCACGGCGATGAGCACGTCGATCATCAGCACGAGTGCGTAAGGCGCCGGGGCGTTCAGCAAGGCCACGAAGGCGAGTGCGAGGAGCGCCACCCAGACGGCGCGCCGCCACACGATCGGCAAAGGCCGAAGCGGCTGCCCGATCGCGCCCTCGCCGCGCATCGCCGCCTGCGGCTTGCCGAACAAGCCCCAGGGCCGCCACACGAGCACGACCGCCATCACCAGAAATTCGGCGACGAGCGTGAGCTTGCTGAGCGGGAACGGCGCGCCGAGCACATCGATCGAACCGGCGGCGATGCAGAAAGCTTTCACCATCGCGATCAGCACGGCTGCGACGAACGCGCCGACGACCCTACCCATGCCGCCGACCACGACGACGACGAAAGCCTCGCCGATCAGCGCGAGGTCGAGGTTGAGGTTGGCCGGCTCGTGCGGCATCTGCAAGGCGCCGCCGAGCGCCGCGAGAAAAGTGCCGAGCGCGAACACCGAGGTGAACAGCCAGCGCTGGTTGACGCCGAGCGCGCCGACCATCTCACGGTCTTGCGTCGCGGCGCGAACCAGCAGGCCCCAGCGCGTGCGCGTGAGCAGCAGCCAGAGCAGACCAAGCACGACCGGGCCGACGAAGATCGAGAACACGTCGTAGCTCGGGAACAGCTGGCCGGCCACCACAACCGCGCCTTTCATTCCCGGCGCCTTCGGGCCGAGCAGATCTTCGGAGCCCCAGATCCAGAGCGCGGCATCGCGGATCACGAGTACCAGCGCGAAAGTCGCGAGAAGTTGATAGAGCTCGGGCGCACCGTAGAGCCTGCGCAACACAAGCATTTCGATCACGGCGCCGAGCGCGGCGACGGCCAGCGCCGCCAGCAGAACCCCGCCCCAGAAGCCCAGCGGCCCGATGCCGGCGAAGGCCGTAGAAAGTGCCACCGCCGCGTACAGGCCGAGCATGTAGAACGAGCCGTGCGCGAAGTTGACGACCCGCGTCACGCCGAAGATCAGCGAGAGCCCGCTCGCGACCAGGAAGAGCGCCGACGCCGAGGCCAGAGCCGTGAGGATCTGGAGGACGGCGGCCGACAGCGACATCAGTCGGCGGGTCGGAGCTTCTTCACCTCGTCGTCGCTCGGCAGGTACTTGGCGCCGTCGAGATAGACGTAGTCGGTCATCACACCCTTCGTTCCTTCTAGCTTGGTCTTGCCCAGGTAGGCGCCCATCGTCGACTGGTGGTCGATCGCGCGATAGGTGACCTTGCCGAGGGGCGACATGAATTGCAGACCGCTGAACGCGGCGATCAGTTTTTCCGTGTCTACGGATTTCGCCTTCTTTATGCCCTCGACGATCGAGATGATGGTCGAGTAGCCGACCACCGAACCGAGCCGCGGGTACTCGTTGTACTTGCGAAAGTAGGCGAGGAAGAACTTCTTGTGCTCGTCGGTCTGGATCCCGTAGTACGGATAGCCGGTGACGATCCAGCCGACCGGCGCTTCCTCGCGCAGCGGCTCGATGTATTCCGGCTCGCCGGTCAGCAGGCTCACCACCTCGCGGCCCTTGAACAGCTCGCGCGTGTTGCCTTCGCGAACGAACTTCGAGAGGTCGGCGCCGAACAGCACGTTGAAGATCGCGTCGGGCTTGGCGTCGATCAGCGCCTGCACGACCGCACCGGCTTCGATGCGGCCGAGGGGCGTGGCCTGGTCGGGCAGGAACTCGACGTCGGGCTGGAGCTTTTTCAGCATCGCCTTGAAGGTCGCCGCCGCCGATTGGCCGTATTCGTAGTTCGGATAGACGACGACCCAGCGCTTCTTCTTCAGCTTTGCCGCCTCGGGCACCAGCATCGCCGACTGCATGTAGGTGTTCGGGCG
>JAYSMB010000548.1:0-2591 GCA_043725065.1 Burkholderiales bacterium | reverse complement strand
GTCGTCGGCGGTCGAGAAGGTCTGCGCGAACTTGGTCGGGATGGTCGTGTTCTTCTTGATCATCTTCGTCATCACGCCGCCGAGCGTCTCGATGCCGAGACTCAGGGGCGTGACGTCGAGCAGCAGCACGTCCTTGCGATCGCCGATCAGCACCTGGCCCTGGATCGCGGCGCCGACAGCGACGGCTTCATCGGGATTGACGTCCTTCCTCGGCTCCTTGCCGAAGAATTCCTTCACCTTTTCCTGCACCTTGGGCATGCGCGTCATGCCGCCCACCAGGATCACGTCGTCGATCTGGCCGACGCTCACTCCGGCGTCCTTGATGGCCGTGCGGCAAGGCTCGATCGTCCTCTCGATCAACTCTTCGACCAGGGCTTCGAGCTTGGCCCGCGTGAGCTTGATGTTGAGGTGCTTCGGGCCCGAGGAATCGGCCGTCACGTAGGGCAGGTTGATGTCGGTCTGCGCCGAGCTCGAGAGTTCGATCTTGGCCTTCTCGGCCGCTTCTTTCAGGCGCTGCAGGGCGAGCACGTCCTTCGAGAGATCGACGGCCTGGTCTTTCTTGAACTCGGCAATGATGTAGTCGATGATGCGCTGGTCGAAGTCTTCGCCGCCGAGAAAGGTGTCGCCGTTGGTCGACAGCACTTCGAACTGCTTTTCGCCATCGACGTCGGCGATCTCGATGATCGAGACGTCGAAGGTACCGCCGCCCAGGTCGTAGACGGCGATCTTGCGGTCGCCCTTTTCGGTCTTGTCGAGGCCGAAGGCGAGTGCCGCCGCGGTCGGCTCGTTGATGATCCGCTTGACGTCGAGACCGGCGATCCGGCCGGCGTCTTTGGTCGCCTGGCGCTGCGCGTCGTTGAAGTACGCGGGCACCGTGATCACCGCGTCGGTGACCTTCTCGCCAAGATAGTCCTCGGCGGTCTTCTTCATCTTGCGCAGAATTTCTGCCGAGATCTGCTGCGGCGCGAGTTTTTCGCCGCGCACCTGAACCCACGCGTCGCCGTTGTCGGCGGCGACGATCTGATAAGGCATCAGGCCGATGTCCTTTTGCACTTCCTTCTCGGTGAACTTGCGGCCGATCAGGCGCTTGACCGCATAGATCGTGTTCTTCGGGTTGGTGACGGCCTGGCGCTTGGCCGAGGCACCGACCAGGATCTCGCCACCGTCCTGGTAGGCCACGATCGAGGGCGTGGTGCGTGCACCTTCGCTGTTCTCGATCACCTTGGTGGTGTTGCCTTCCATGATCGAGACGCACGAATTGGTGGTGCCCAAGTCGATGCCGATGATCTTTGCCATGTTCTTCTCCAGAGATTGAATTCGAATGGGTCCGAGTTGTGGATAACCCGGCAGTTTTTCAAGCCAGGGGTCAGCCTGCGGCGCTCACCGTGACCAGGGCGGGTCGCAAGACGCGGTCGGCGATCAGGTAGCCCTTCTGCAGTACGGCGACCACCGTGTTCGGCTCCTGCTGGGCCGGCACGACGCTGATCGCTTGGTGCTGGTGCGGGTCGAACTTCGTGGCCGGTGCGGGGTTGATCTCGAGGACCTTGTTGCGCGCCAGTGCCGCACTCAATTGGCGGAGCGTGGCGTGCACGCCCTCGAGCAACTGTTCCGGCGTTGCCGCGGGAATGGCGATCGCCGCCTCCAGGCTGTCCTTGACGGGCAGCAGGCTTTCGGCGAAAGCCTCGATCGCGTACTTGCGTGCCTTGACGACTTCTTCTTCGGCGCGCCGGCGCGTGTTTTCGGCTTCGGCCTTGGCACGCAAAAAGGCGTCGGAGAGCTCGGCGTGGCGGGCTTCGAGGTCAGGGGTCGGGGGGCTGGTGGCGGGCGCAGGCGCGGCGCCGTTCGTGCTTGCGGAGGAGGCCGGCGCCGCGTCGGCGGTCACGGTGCCTGGGGGCGGCGGAGAGGTATGCGCGTCGGTCATCTTTCGGAAGTGAGGCACATCCCCCTGTGTTTCAAGGGGCTTATCGCGCCTCGGCGGCAGGAATTGCGCTCAGTCGGGATCGGCCGACGCGCTCCAGCGGTTCCAGTCGGCGAGCTGACGCCGATCGCGCTTGGTCGGGCGGCCGCTTTCGATGGCCAGCGCCGGCTCCGGCTGCTCCTTGCGCCGGGCCGCCGCGGCGAGTCGGCGCTCGACGCTTTCGGCGGTTTCCTCGTACCAGGTCTGCGCCACGGACGCCGAACCGCGCATCCGGCCCAAGGCGCGGACCACGACCGTGCGCACGACCTCCGCATGTCGCAAGTCGATGCTGTCGCCTTCGCGAAGCTCTCGCGAGGGCTTGGCCGCCTGGCCGTTGACGAAGACCCGGCCTTTGCCGATCTCTCCGGCGGCGAGGGCGCGCGTCTTGAAGAAGCGAGCCGCCCACAGCCACTTGTCGAGCCGAAGCTTTTCCATCGACGCTTGCGTACTCCCCGAAGTCACAGGCCTGAAGGCAAGCGGCGTGCCCCCACCGTCGGTGTGCTCAGAAGATCCAGAGGTCTTCCTTCGGAATCTCGAGCCACTGCTCGCCCGGGCCGAGCGCCATCGGCCCGTAGGCGCGCAGGCGCAGATCGTTGCGATGGAACAGGTGCTCCCAGCGGTCGCCGAGGAACAT
>JAYSMB010000547.1:0-2326 GCA_043725065.1 Burkholderiales bacterium | reverse complement strand
CGGATCGGACGTTTACGCAAAACACTATTTGCTTTCCCTCGAGAGGAGAATCATGAAGAAACTGAACAAGGTGGCGTCGCTCTTTGCAACCGCTGCTCTCGCAATTTCGGCCGCTGGCGTGTCTGCCCAGTCAGTCGATAACTGGGTGAGCGGCACCGGCCTTCCCTGGAAGAACGGTACCAACGAGCTGTGTTGGCGCGATGGCGTCTGGACGCCGGCGACCGCCTTGCCCGGGTGCGATGGCGCCCCGGCCCCGATGGCTCCGGCCCCCGCGCCGGCGCCTGCCCCCGCACCTGCTCCGCGCCCTGCGGCCGCCCCGGCTCCGGCTGCCGCGCCCGCCCCGGTCGTGGTTGCCGCGCCGACCAGCGAGAAAGTCACCTTCGCCGCCGACGCCTTCTTCGACTTCGACAAGTCCGTTCTCAAGCCCGAAGGCAAGGCCAAGCTCGACGATCTCGTCAGCAAGATGGGCGGCTTGAACCTCGAGGTCATCATCGCCGTCGGCCATACCGACTCGGTGGGCGGCGACGCTTACAACCAGAGCCTCTCGGTCCGTCGTTCGGAAGCCGTCAAGGGCTATCTGGTCAGCAAGGGCGTCGAGAAGAACCGCGTCTACACCGAAGGCAAGGGCGAGAAACAGCCGGTCGCCGACAACAAGACCGCCGAAGGCCGCGCGAAGAACCGTCGCGTGGAAATCGAAGTGGTCGGTACGCGCGCGAAATAGGACGCTTCGAGAACCGAAGCTTCGTGACCTACGCGCTTCGCTGATCTGAAAAGCCCCGCTCTGCGGGGCTTTTTCTTGGGCTTCGCCTCGCTTTAACATCCGTCTCCATGATCAACGCCGATCCTCTTGAGCTGGCCAAGTTCAGCGAGCTCGCGCATCGCTGGTGGGACACGGAAAGCGACTTTCGACCGCTGCACGAGATCAACCCGCTGCGGCTCGACTGGATCGACGCTCTGGCGGTGATCGACGCCAAGCGCATCCTCGATGTCGGCTGCGGCGGTGGCATCCTGGCCGATTCGATGGCCCGACGCGGCGCCGACGTGCTTGGCATCGACCTGGCGACCAAGGCGCTGAAGGTGGCGCAGTTGCACGCCATCGAGGCGGCGACGCCGCGCGTCGAGTACCGCGAGGTCGCGGTCGAGTCGCTCGCCGCCGACCTGCCTGAATCGTTCGACATCGTGACCTGCATGGAGATGCTCGAACACGTGCCCGACCCCGGATCCGTGGTTGCGGCCTGCGGCAGCCTGCTCAAGCCCGGGGGCTTCGCGTTTTTCTCGACCATCAATCGCAACGTGAAGGCCTTCCTGTTCGCCATCGTCGGCGCCGAGCATGTGCTCGAGCTTCTGCCCAAAGGCACCCACGAATACGCGAAGTTCATCCGGCCGAGTGAGCTGCTGGGCTGGTGTCGCGGCGCCGGTCTCGACGCGGTGGCGACACGCGGCCTGGAGTACAACCCGCTGAGCCGGCGCTATCGGCTGTCGGCCGACACGAGCGTCAACTACCTCGTCGCCTGCCGCAAGCCCGAATGAACCTTGCGGCGCTGGGATCGCGCCCGGGCGCCGTCCTGTTCGACCTCGACGGCACGCTGATCGACAGTGCGCCCGATCTTGCCGGCACTTGCAATGACATGCGTGTCGCGCGCGGACTCGCGCCGCTGCCTTTCGTGCGCTTGCGCGCGATGGTCGGATCAGGTGCGCGCGGCATGGTCGGTACCGGTTTTTCGGTTGCCCCGGGAGAGGATGGCTACGTCGACCTGCGCGAGGAGTTTCTGCGTCGATACGAGCTGCGAATGACGAACCAGACGCGCATCTTCGCCTTCGTCGCACCGTTGCTGGCGCGACTTGCCGCAGACGCCATCCCGTGGGGCATCGTCACCAACAAGGCGGCGCGCTTCGCCGAACCCCTGATCGCCTGGCTCGGCCTGGCCGACGCGGCCGGCGCGATCGTCTGCGGCGACACGACGCCGCACGCCAAGCCTCATCCCGCGCCCTTGCTCGAAGCGGCGCGCCGGATCGGTGTCGCACCCGAACGCTGCGTCTATGTCGGCGACGATCGTCGAGACGTCGACGCGGGTCGTGCCGCCGGCATGGCGACCGTGGTCGCGGCCTGGGGCTATCTGGGCGCCGGCGAACCACCCATGGACTGGGGCGCCGACGCGATCATCGACAACCCCGATGAACTGTTCGCACTCTTCGATGGACAGGGCTTGTCGATCGGCGTCATGCCCTAAACTACGCGCTCTGGGGCTGACTTGGCTTCGACGAGGGTTCGGAGTCGGAACAGTGCACGCCGAGCACCAGTTCGCTCGTAAATCCACTGGAAACA
>JAYSMB010000546.1:0-4293 GCA_043725065.1 Burkholderiales bacterium | reverse complement strand
CTGCTGCCGCGCAAGCTGACGCGGTTCGCGGCGGAAGATTTCGATCCGGCGGCGATGATCTGATTCCGCGCTGACCCTTTAGGCCGGCCCTCTCCCGCGTGCAAGAACCTCGCCCCGCTTGCGGGGAGAGGCAGGGTGAGGGCCAATGTCAGGACAGCAAATGTTTGCGTGCGCGGTGCACGCGAACGAACAGGTTCTCTTCGCTGATCCCGAGTTCTTTGCACACCGATTCGGTCGAGCGCTCGTCGATCACGCGCAGGCGCATCGCGTCGCGCAGGCCGCTCGGCATCGCCTCGATGCGATCGAGCACGCGGGCGAGCAACTCGCGTTTTTCGGCCACTTCTTCGGGCCCTGGGCGGGGGCAGGCGACGCTTAGCGCGGCGCTGCCCGGCGTGTCGTCGTCGTCGCCGTCGAGCGACTCGTGAATCGGCGTGCGGCGCATCGCGTCGACGATCTTGTTCTTGAGCACCGCCGTCAGCCAGGAGCGGAGCGCGGCGCGGCCGGCGAACGAAGCGCGGCCGGAAAGGACGGCCTCGAACACGTCGTGGACGGCGTCTTCGGCGAGCATCGGGTCGCGCAGGCGCCGCATCGCGAAGCGGACCAGGTAGGCGCGATGGGCGACAACCTCGGCGATCGAGGCGTGGGCGCTGTGCATGGTGTGGTGGCTTGTTTTCATGCCGCTACTGTGTCCGCCTCGTCTCGCGCCTTCATCGCGAAACATCACAGGAAGATCACATCGCTGTAAGGGCTGGTGCCGCGGGCGAGACAATTGGCTATGCCAGCCGCTTCGATCCTCGTCGCCGAAGACCAGACCGACATCCGCGAGTTGCTCGTCATGAACCTGCGCGGCGCCGGCTACGAGGTCGCCGCCGTCGCCGATGGCACGGCCGCGCTGGCCAGCCAGAACGAGCACGCCAGCGACTTGCTCGTGCTCGACCTCATGATGCCCGGGCTCGACGGCCTCGAGGTCTGCAAGGCGCTCCGGGCGCGCGGGCGCAGCACGCCGATCCTGATGCTCACCGCAAAGTCGACCGAGCTCGACCGCGTGCTCGGCCTCGAGCTCGGCGCCGACGACTACCTGACCAAGCCGTTCTCGCTCGCCGAGCTGCTCGCCCGCGTCAAGGCGCTGCTGCGTCGCGCTGACCTGCTGCGCGCCGCGCAAGCGCATCCGGGTGGCGAAGCACGGACCCTGCGCAACGGCGCTCTGGAAATCCAGCCGGCCAAGCGGCAGGTGCGGTTTCGCGACGTGTCGCTCGACTTCACCGCGCTCGAGTTTGACTTGCTGCTTCATTTCGCTTCGCATCCCGGCCACGTGTTTTCGCGCGCCCAGTTGCTCGACGCGGTCTGGGGCTACACCCACGATGGCTACGAGCACACGGTGACCACGCACATCAACCGCCTGCGCAACAAGCTCGAGGCTGATCCCATGCGCCCGGAGTTGATCCTCACCGTGCGCGGGGCCGGCTACAAGATGCGCGACACGCCATGAGGCCGCCACGCTCCGTGCGGTCGTTC
This sequence comes from Burkholderiales bacterium, assembly GCA_043725065.1. GTDB lineage: Bacteria > Pseudomonadota > Gammaproteobacteria > Burkholderiales > Burkholderiaceae_C > Schlegelella_A. The sequence goes on along the minus strand of JAYSMB010000546.1, from coordinate 2,778 downwards.
CCCCCCGAGGGGGCGCGGCGGGGCTTGGGGCGGCTCGGCGCCCGGCTGGCCCGCTTGCGATGAGCGTCCGGCTCAAGCTCGCCCTGACGATCTTCGCCACCGGCCTCATCACGGCCCTGCTTGTCGTGGCGACGGTCGTCTACTCGTTCCAGCGTTTCGAGAACGAGACCGCATACCGTCGCGGCATGGGTTTCCTGGCCCGGGTCGTCGGCATGTACGACAACATCTTCGACATGCACGAGCGGAGCCCCGAGGAGTTCCAGCGCTGGCTGCGTGGCCTGGTGCTCTACGAGCCCGACACCGAGCTCTATCTGCTCGATGTTGAAGGCCTGGTGCTGGCCAAGACCGGCCCGGCCAAGCTCAAGCCCGGCGTGCACGTCGCGCTCGGGCCGGTGCGCGAGTCGATCGAGCGCATGGACACCTCGTACGTGATGGGCGACGACCCCGAGCGCATGGACGCCGGCGCCGTGATCGTCGCCAAGCCGGTGCAGCGGGCGATCGCTCCGCGCAATTCGCCGAACGCCGGCTACCTCTATCTCGTGCTGCACACGCAGCAGCTACCCGAAGGCCGCTGGGACGTGCTGCGCAGCAGCTTCGCGCGGCCGGTGATGGGCCTCGTGATCGCCGTGGTGGCCTTCACGACCCTGCTTGCGCTGCTCATCATCTCGGCGGTGACGAAGCCGCTGCGAACGTTGACGCAAGCGGTGGCCACGCTCTCGCAGCGCGGCCTCGCCGAAGGCCTGACGGTAGCGCCGACCAGCCCGCTGCCGGCGCCGACCCGCGACGAGTTCGGCCAATTGACAAGCGCCTTCGAGATGCTTCTCGACGTCTGTCGCCGGCAGTGGAACGCCTTGCGCCGCACCGATCATTTTCGGCGCGAAGCCGTCAGCAACCTCTCGCATGACCTGCGTTCGCCGCTGACGGCGACGGTGGCCTGCCTGGAAACGCTCGACGGCCGCTGGGGCGGCGCCGCCGAGCGCGCCGACGACCGGCGCCTGGTCGAGATCGCGTTGCGCAACACCCGCAATGCGGCGCGCATGGTGCAGTCGCTCGGCGACCTGGCCAAACTCGACGAGCCGGAGTTCGGCCTGCGCAGCGAGGCGGTCGACGCCGGTGAGCTGCTCGACGACATCGCGCTGCGCTTTGCCGAGCGAGCCGCGCGCCAGGGCGTGACGCTCGTCGCCACGCACGAGCCGCAAGGCGGCGGCGCGTTGCCCCACGCGCGGCTCGATGTCGAGCTGTTCGAACGGGCGATCGCCAACCTCGTCGACAACGCGCTCAAGTTCTGTCCGTGCGGCAGCACCGTGACGATGTTGGCGCGGCGTCGTGAGGACCGGGTCGAAGTGTGTGTTGTCGATGACGGGCCGGGCATCCCGGCCGCCGATCTGCCGCAGCTCTTCGATCGCTTCTACCAGAGCCGGCAGACCGTGGCGCCGGCCACCGGCGATGGCGGTCGCGGACTCGGTCTGGCGATCGTCAAGCGCATCGCCGAGCTGCATGGCGGCGACGTGTCGGTCGAGAGCACGCTCGGGCAAGGGACACGGGTGACGACGCACTGGCCTGCCGCGACTTGAGAGCGCCACGCTGGCGCATTGCCAGTCGCGCACCGGGAAAGCCCCAGTGCTTCGCTTCGGGGCGCGATCTAGAGTGCCCGAACTCGCGCAGGCGCCAGGCCGGTGCCGCAGCGCGGAGGTCAGCGAGGAGACATTGCCGCGATCGGGCATCGAACCCGGGCGGCGTTCATTCAGGCCACAGGCCGACGCAGAAATCGAAAGGGGCACTGGGGAACCGGTGCCCCTTTGTTTTGCCGATCCTGCCAACGACGACGCGCGTCGCCAAACCGGGGAATTGTGCCGGCCCCGACGCTCGTTTCGACAGCACGCGCGGCGGCCCCGTCTCGTACCATGCGGGTCGGCCGCTCGCGAGACCAGGACATGACCCAGACCTCCCGTCGCCTTCTCGACGTCGACATTCCGGCACAGCCCGACGTGCTGGTTCGGCTGTCGCTCCTGCTCGCCGAAGACAATGTCGATTACAACGCGGCGAGCTTGCTGATCAGCTCCGACATGGCCCTTGCCGCGGCCGTGCTGAAGGCGGTGAACTCGGCGATGTACGGCCTGCGCGGCCGCGTGCAGAGCGTCCAGCAGGCGATCACCTATCTCGGCACCCGCGAAGTGGCGTCGGTCACTTTCGAGATGGGTTTGCGCGCCGTCTTCCCGGCCGCGCCCGAGCTCGAGCCGGTCTGGGAACGTGCGCGCGTGCGAGGCCTGCTCATGGGCCGGATCGGCGCCGAGATCGGCGTCGACGCCTGGGCCGCGCATTCGGCCGGCTTGTTCGAGGAATGCGGCAAGGCGGTCATGTTCCGTCACGCGACCGAGCGCTACAAGCCGATGCTGCTCGAGGCCAAGAACGACGAAGAGCTGCTCCTGCTGGAGCACACGCACATCGGCGTCAGCCACGACGCGCTCGGCGCCGCTCTGTGCGAAAGCTGGGGCCTGGCGCCGCCGGCTGTCGACAGCGTGCGCTATCACGTCATCGTCAACAGCACGCTCGAGTTGCCGATGCATGTGCGGAGGCGCTCGATCTGCGCGCTCTCGGCGATGGCGCACGCGCTCATGACCGATCCCGACACGCTCGATGACGTGGCGCGAAAGGTCGCGCCGCAGGCCGATCTCGACCCGCTGCTCGCCCAGCGCGGCGCACGCAGGGTGCAGGAGCAGATCGAAAAGGCGGTCGAGCGCGCCAAGACCGACTAGCGCCCGTCCTCGTACCGGCGCG
>JAYSMB010000545.1:0-4139 GCA_043725065.1 Burkholderiales bacterium | reverse complement strand
GAAGATCGCGTCGATGTCGGCCTTGAAACGCGTCCACAGCGCGTTCTCGACGGCTCGCGCGAGCGGCATCGACGCGGCGTGATGCTGCCACTCGGCCTGTAGATCGCGCACCTTGCCGACCAGGTCGCGACCCTGCGCGCCCGCGCTCGCCTCGGTCGCCAGCGCCTTGGCGCGCCCGATGAGCCGTTCGCGGATGAACTGGGCACCCTGCCGTGCCTCGTTCAGCGGCGCCTCGAGACGCCGCACGGCGGCGTCCATGCGTTCGACCAGCTTGTCGCGCCCCTTGTGGGGCACGGTGTGCTCGAGCGGCCCGAGCTTTCGCCACTCGGTTTGAAATCGCGCCAGCGCGGCCGCCGGTGACTTCCAGTCGGGCCGTGCATCGCCTTCGTTCGGATCGGGCAACGGCACCGCGTTCAATGCGTCGATGAGTCGGTCGCGCGCCATCAGGTTCTGGGCACGCGCGGCGCGCTGCACATTGAGGTGGGCGGCCACGGGGCGATAGGCGGTCTTGAGCGCCGCGTCGAAACGCTGCCAATGCGAGCGGCTGGTGGCACCGCCAAGTCGGTCGAGCTCCTTCCAGCGCGCGCGCAGGTCGTCGATGACTTCGGCCTGCTGGCGGATCGACAGTTTCACGATGTCCGCGCCGGGCTCGCCAAGGCTGGCCGAGGCCAGGGCCTCGGCTTGCAGCAGCAGTTCGTCGCGTGCCAGGCCGCCGCCCCAGTGCTGCCAGCCCTTGAGCCGGGTGTACTCGGCCTGCACCGCGTCGATCCTCGGTTGCGATGGCGCGGCCGACGCGCCGCCATGCAACAGCTGGTCGACCTCGAGCAGGTGTTTGTGGGTGTCGGCGAGATGACCGGCGGCGAGCGCGGCCTCCGCCCGCTCCAGCGCCGCGGCCAGTGTTTCAGTGCGTTCGTTGCGGACGTCTCGCTCGCGGTCGCGTGCCCGTTCGCGCCGCTCGGCGCGTCGGGCCTGGCGCGCTTCGTCGCGGCCCTTTTGCCATTGCTCGAAGCGACGCGCCAAGGCATCGGCGAGTTGCGCATCGGCCAACGGCGGAAGCTCCAACCAGCGCGAAGCCGTGGCTAGCGGCGTGGCGCCTGCATCGGTCGATCCGGTGGTTTCGGTGGTTTCGGTTGCTTCGGCCACGACGGCGCTCGCGGCGAGCGCCGCTGCCGTCGGCGCAGGACGGGCCGACGGCCCTTGCAGCACCGCATCGAGAACGGCAAGACGCTCGCCGAGCTCTGCGCACTTGCCCAGAACACTGCGCAGCGATTCACGCAACGCGGCCGCGGCGTCATCCATCGGCGCCGCCTCCAAGACAGCGCGCGACGAGTCGCCAGCCGCGGCGAGGTGACCACGATCCGTCGTGCCGTCGGCGGCCGAGCTGCAGGCGGCATCCAGTCGCGCAAGCGCCTGGCGCGCCTCGGCAGTCCAGCGTTCGAACCTGAGTGTGTGATCGCCGCGCTCGCGCGTCAGCGCGGCCAGCTCGGCCAGCAAGGCGCCGAACTCTGAGCGCCGCGCGGCATCGAGTAAGGTCAGGTCCAGGCCGTGCCATGCCCGGTCGAGCTCGACCAGGCGGTTGGTGGGAACAAGGGACTCTTTGCCGAGCGCCCGGGCGGCTTCGATCAAGCGGTCTGCGCTTGCACCGGTTTCACGCCAGGCCACCTGCGCGAGGTAGCGCTGCTTGGCAAGGCGATGGACCCGACGGTCGTGATCGCGATGCTCGCGCTCGGCCAGCTTCAAGGCGGCCTCGCTGCTCAGGGCCGCAACGGCCGCCATCTTCACGTCGACCGGCGCGCCCTCGCGCGTCAACGCGAGCAGAGCGGTGTCGTCGCCCATCGCCGCTTGCAGCCTGGGCTGCCAGTCGATGGTCGGGACCGCGGTCGCGTCGAGCGGCGCCGGGCGAGCGCCCATGCCGGCCTCGGCGGCCGTGGCCACCGGCTCGTCGGCGTGGGGAGCCGTGTTCTTCTTGAACATCCAGTCGAATTTCATCAAGTGCCCGATCGATTGTCCTCGGGCAAGACGAGCCCCGGCAAAATCGCGCTCGCTCTCGAGGTCGGTGGCAGCTACAAGGTTTTCAGGAACTCGATCAGCGCGTTCTTGTCGGCGTCGCTCAGCGTCGTGCCGTACAGATGGCCCTTGTTGCTGTTGCCGCTGACCAGGATGTTGTAGCGGAACCCGCCCGGGCAGAGGTCGCGGCCGTTGGCGGCCACGACCGGGGCCGCGAAGTAGCCCAGGTTCTCCCAGTCGTACACCTCGCCGCCGCGGCAGAAGCGCTTGGGCCGCTCGTCTTGCGGCTTCAACAGGTCGCGCAGCGTCGGCACCGAGCCGTTGTGCAGGTAGGGCGCGCGCAGCCACACGCCGTCGAGCGGTGTGTCCACATAGCCGTTCTGCAGTCGAAAGTTGCGCAGCTTCCAGCGGTCGGTGCCGAGCTTGTTCAAGGCGGCGCTGAGCTGCGGCGTGAACTCTTCGATGCGGGTCGGGTCGGTGCCGAGATCGGTGATGGGCTCGACGCGGCCGATCCGGTCGCCCTGGGCAGCGTGGCAGCGGCCGCACTGCTCGCCGAAGACGACCGAGCCGCGCTCGGCCAGCACGGTGTCGACGGCCGTCCGGCCCTTGTCGATCAGCGCCTGCGGAAAGCGATCGACGTAGCGCGGCGGCAGCAGGCCGACGATCCAGTCGGTGACGCGGATCAGCCGGTCGAAGTCGAGGTACTCGATGCGCTTGCCGACCAGCGACAAGGCCGACACGATGTTGCGTTCTTCCAGCACATCGGTGTTGCCGTCCCAGTGCATGCGCATGCCCTCGCGCGCCTTCTGGTTCCACAGCGACGGAAAGTCGACCGCGCCGGGGATGTTGTCGTGCTGCGGCGGACTGACGAAGACTCGCTTGTACAGGGCCCAGGTGTCGACGCGGCCGGGGCCGAACGGGGGCAGCCGATTGGGGTTGTTCGGATTGATGAAGTCGAACTTGTCCTTTTCCAGCCACTTCAGGTAGTGCGGAAGCAAGGGGATCACCGCGTAGCGATAGAGCAGGCGCTGCAGCCACGGCAGCTCGGCGTTCTGGCGTGCCAGCTCGCGGTCGATCGCCGGCATCATCGTGTCGGCGTTGAAGCGCGGGTCGGTCAGCGCCGAGAACAGGAAGAGAAAGTATTGTTCGATGTTCACGGCGTTGCCGGTGCCGCCGAGCACGATCTGGCGTGGCTCGTGTTCGCCCGCCTTGAAGGTGCCGAGATGGCAGAACGAACAGTTCATGCCCACGAAGTCCATGCCGAAGACACGCCGGCGCGAAAAGCCGATCGGCCGGTCGAACGCCGGTTGCCCGGCGACGTAGCCGCTCGGCAGATCGCGCTGCGCCTCGACGACGAGGCCGAAGGCCTCGAAGCTCCGCTTGTCGTTGTCGGGCCCGAGATGCCTGGCGACCGTGGTCGACGGCGGGAACACCTCGGGCAGCACCTTCCACATCCAGTAGGGCAGCGGCGCCTGCGCCATCGGATGGTCCGAACCGATCGAGCCGTACTTGAACTGCGCCTCCATGTGGTCGAAGTCTTCCGGTTCGCCGAAGCGATGCGTCCACAGCCAGACGAGGCCGACCACAAGGGCCAGCAGCACGAGGATCCTGATCGCGCGGCGACGCCCGGGCCTGGCTCCGGGCGCTGGCGAGGGCAGCAGGTTAGGCATTGATGTTCACCTTCAGCGCACGGGGATAGAGCTTCCACACGGCCCAGGGCTCGCGCTCCATGGTGGTCTGCAGGCCCTCGAGCTGGTGGCAGAAGCGCCGCATGGCCGCAACGCCCAGCTCGTCGACCGCGAGGTAGCCGAAGTCGTGGATCAGCGCGCGCCGGGTCACGTTGAGGTTGTAGTTGGCGTTGACGAGCCGCTGGTAGACGTCGAGCGGCTCGGGCTGGCCGCTGGCGTACACGCGCACCGGCTGGCGGTGCGTCCATAGCTGGTAGTTCCACAGGAAGCCGCCCAGGATCTCGTGTTGCGCCGAGACCAGGTAGATGCAGCGCGCCACCAGCCGCGCCAGGCGATCCAGCGTGAGGTCGGCGCTGCTCACGCCGACACCGTTGGGGATCAGGCGGTTGAGTTCGTCCAGCCAGGCCATCACGGCGGCGTCGCCGCGCAGGCCTTCGGTGCCGG
>JAYSMB010000544.1:0-1801 GCA_043725065.1 Burkholderiales bacterium | reverse complement strand
ATCGGCGACGTTCTTCAGTGCGTCTACTTTCGCGCCGAAGCGGCTGAACAGGCGCTTGGGCTCGCGCCGCTCCGCCGCCAACCACACTTCCTGCAAAGGCGCGACGATGGCGCCGTAGCTCAGCACGGCACCCAGCATCGGAACGGCTTCATCGCTGGCGCGAATGCTGAGTTCGGGTTCGCCGAAACGCGACGAGAACGCCGCCATCAGCGACGGCGCCCGCTGCGACACATGGACTTCGGAAATGGCCTGCGCACTCTCCGGCCGCCAGGCACCGAGCCTTTCGAGCAACTGCACGCTGCCGAGCGAGAGCGCGAGCGTGCGTGGATCGCCCGAAACGTCCTTGTCGATCGGCCGAGCGTCGAACAGCGTGATCTCGGCTTCAGGCAATGCATTCGCCGCGTGCAAAGCGAGCGCCAGCCCGACCGGGCCGGCGCCGACGACCGCAAGCTTCAGAGGTGTCGATTCGTTCATGCGCGCGCACCCTTCGTGGGGATTGTTTTTCGGTCGTGCGGCGTATTATTCGCCGCACCCGAATGTTCGGATATCAGTGGGAGAAACGCTGCCATGGCGCTGATGGATTTCATCAAGAAACAGTTCATCGACATCATCGAGTGGACGGAGGACGGCGATGGCGTTCTCGCCTGGCGTTTCCCGATGGAAGACCGCGAGATCCAGAACGGCGGCTCGCTGACGGTACGCGAATCACAGATGGCCGTGTTCGTCAACGAAGGCAAGGTCGCCGACGTGTTCGGCCCCGGCCGCTACACGCTCAGCACCGCGACGCTGCCGGTTCTCACCTACCTGCAGAACTGGGACAAGCTGTTCAAGAGCCCGTTCAAGAGCGACCTCTACTTCTTCAGCACGCGCCAGCAGATCGATCAGCGCTGGGGCACGACCCAGCCGGTGACGATTCGCGACAAGGACTTTGGCGCCGTGCGCCTGCGCGCTTTCGGCAACTACGCCTACCGCATCGCCGATCCACGCCTGTTCTACAACGAGATCTCGGGTACGCGCGAGCGCTACACCGTGACCGATCTCGACGGCCAATTGCGTGGCCTGATGTTGCAGAACATCTCCGATGCGGTCGGCGCCAGCGGCACGCCGTTCCTCGACCTCGCGGCCAACCAGATCGAGTTCGCGAAGGCCTTGCAGGAGGCGACGGCGCCGAACTTCGAGAAGCTCGGCCTGAAGCTCGAGATGGTGACGATGCAGAACGTGTCGCTGCCCGAGGAGCTGCAGAAGATCCTCGACCAGAAGATCGGCATGGGCATGGTCGGCGACATGGGCAAGTTCATGCAGTACCAGACCGCGCAATCGATTCCCGCGCTGGCCGCGGGTGCGGGCGGCGGCAACGGCGGCGGCATCGTCAGCAGCGCGGTCGGCCTCGGCGCCGGCGTCGCACTCGGCCAGGTGATGGCCAACCAGCTCGGCCAGGGCCTCGCCTCGACGGCGCCGGGCGCGCCCGCGGCGATTGCCGGCGCGGCGGCCGCGGGGGTCAAGCCCGAAGACGTGATGGCCACGCTCGAGCGGCTCGCCGACTTCAAGACCAAGGGCATCCTGACCCAGGAAGAGTTCGACACGAAGAAGGCCGAACTGCTGAAGAAGCTGGCCTGACAAAGCGCTTGCTGCTCGCAGGCCGGGATCCTTCGCTTCGCTCAGGATGACGAGACGGGTGTCATCCTGAGCGCAGCGAAGGATCTCGTGCCGTCACACTGAGCACGACGTCCGAGCTTGGCCACTGAACCCACGCCTCAGCGCGTCTACCGCGCCCCGTGCCCGAACTGCGGCGCGCCGGTCG
>JAYSMB010000543.1:0-13195 GCA_043725065.1 Burkholderiales bacterium | reverse complement strand
CGACGCGGTCGGCGCTGACCACGACGTCCTCGGCGCGAATGCGCGGCTCCCAGCGCTTGAGGGCGTCGTTGATGCGCTCCTTGATCAGCGTGTGAGTGGCGACGATGTTCGGCTCGAACAGGAAGCGGCCGAGGCCGGCGCCGAACTGCGGCAGACGCAGCCGCTCGCCCGGCTCGGTCATCAGGATCACCCGCATCGACTCGCGGATGTTGTCTTCGCCCTCCGACCACACGATGCGGCCGCCGCGATCCACGCGCGGCGGAAACCCCATGCCCTTGCCGTAGAGAAGTGCTGCTTCCATGGTCAGGGCGCCTTCTTGCCCTTGAAGCCGGGCAAGGGAAAGCAGACGGTGAAAAACGGCAGCCAGTGGAAGATGAGCTCGAGCAGGCTGACGATGATGGTGAGCAGGATCAGCGCGCAGATCGTGATGATCGGAATCGACAGCGAGCACATCACGCCGGCCCCGCAGGGCCCCTTGTCGGGCACGCTGAGCGGCTTGTGGAATGGCCAGGGCAGCACGCTCAGCACCAGGTCGACCAGGCCGAGGCCCTTGAAGCGGTCGACCTGGCCGCACAGCATGTCGGACATGACAAAGACCGCGTTCTTGTCGAACTTGCGCAGCCCTGCCGGGCTGATGTCGACCGGCAGGCCGATCCGGATCGGCCGGGCCGGCGCGTCGGAGTCGAAGAAGCCCGCCATCTGGAACGGCCGTGTCGCCGCGCTCACCACCGTGCCGTGGAAAGGCGCGCAGTCGGGCCGTTCGTAGACCAGACGCATCACGTACCAGGCATCGCGCATGTCGGCCGACTGCATGCTCGCCAGCGTCGGCGCGGGCAGCGGCGCATTGCTCGGCTCGCTTGCTGCCGCGGCAGCGAGATAGGCCTGCAACAGGTCGGCCAGCGAATCGATGCGGCGCTGAATCTTCTCGGCGAGATAGTCGTTGGCCGGCGGGTCGAAGTCGGCCGGCGTCGGCGGCTGGCGCACGCCGAACCAGGGGTCGGCGAACAGGAACAGGAAGTCGGGCCATCCGACCGGCCTGGCCGGTGGCGTGCCACCGCCGGTCGCGGGTGTCGGGATCTCGAACGGCACGCTGAGCGGACCGAGCAGTGGATCGGCGTTCGGCGCCGCCTCGAGCTCGTCTTCGAACGAGGCGATGTCGCGCAAGGCATCGATGAGGCTGTTCCGCACGTCGGCGGCCGCATAGGCGCCGCCGGGTTCGACCAGGGTGCCGATGCCCGCCGGATCGAGGGATTGATCGACGCTCGGGTTCGTTTCGTGGGTGAGCACGACCGGAAGCACGGCATCTCGAAGCGCCGAGTAGAGCGCCTGCGCTTCGGGCAACGCGAACGACGGAGTCGCTGTCTGCGCCTCGGCCCAGAACCCGGACAGGTGCTTCGAAAGGAACAGGTGGAGATCGAGCAGCAGGTACCACGACGAGATCTGCATGGCGTTGCGCTCGGAGCGCAGCACGTCGACGTTCGGCTGGCCCGCGATCGGCTCGCCGGGAAAGCTGCTGCCATCTTTGAGGACCCGCTTCAGTCGCGCGGCCGTGAGGTTGCCGACAAGATCGGCATCGGCGCCTGGCAGGCCGTTGCCCATCGCGCTGTGCACAAGCGCCTTCCAGGGCCCGAGCACCTGCATGTGGAAGAGGACGACGCGCGGGTCGAGCACGTTGCCGGCCGGGGCGCTCGCCAGTGCCGAAATGGATGTCGAGTCGTCGGCCGGCAACGGCCCCGGCCCGGCCGCCGCGCCCTGGTAGGCCTCGCGCCGACCGACCGGCACGCTGCCCACGAAAAGGCGCCGGCGATGGCCGTCGTCCTGGGCGTAGAACGCGGGAAACATCGACAGCCGCTCCTCGCCGCGCAGCAACCGGGCGCTGTGTGCGGCGTCGTCGGCGCCGGCAACCTGTCGCCACACGCCGGCCTTGCCCTCCAGCACGAAGGCGTATTCGTCCCAGGCCGACGCCTGGCCGGGATCGGGCAACGCGCCGTCGACCGGAATCTCGCCGCTGCTGTTCGTCTTCGGGAACAGGCGGCGCACGACGAACGACACTTTCTGGCGCGCCGGATCGACCTCGCGGTCGGGCAGCCCGGCCATCTGGCAGACCAGCGAGCCGCTGACCAGGTAGTGGCGCTGATGCGCCGGCTGGTAGAGCTTGAGGCGGGTGCGGGCCGGCGCGGACGCGGCCGGCGCTGGCGCTGCGGCCAGGGCCACCGTACGTGCCCGGCGCAGTGTCTTGCGCCGCAGCCCGAGCGCCTTCGGCGTCGGCTTCTCGAGCCAACGCGAGGGCCGCGGCTCCGGACCGGCACCGGGGCCGCGCCAGGTCTCTTCCGCCACCGCGTACTGGGCCAGGCCGGCCGGGTCGTGCTCGAGCGTGCCGAGCATCTCGTTCATGAACTCGTCGCTGGCGAAGCGCAGGATCTGAGGCTGCGCCAACACGCCACGGGTCACGGTCTGGCCACGGGCATCGGCCCAGAACGGTTGCGGCGCGGTCCACGCGAGCGGGTGGTCGTTCATCGCCTCACCAGATGTTGCCCGCGCCCGGCGTGTACGAGGCGCTGATGATGCTGTTGCAGATCACCGTGTCGGCCTGCACGACGCCGGAGAACTTCGACATGCCGGAGTCGACCTGGACCAGGCTCGCCGAGACGTTGACCTGGCTGGCCTGCACCGTGACCTTGGCTGACGCGTTGATCGTGATGCCGGCCGACTCGAGCTTGATCGAGTTGCCGTTCGCGTCTTCGATCTCGATCGCGCTCGGCCCGTCCTTCAGCGTCACCTTCTGGCCGCCGGGCGTCTCGAGGATCATCTTTTCCTGGCCGTCCTGGTCGTCGAGCGTGACCTTGACGCCGTTGCGCGAGCGCAGCACCTTCTTGTCGTTGCTGCCCGAGCCGTCCATCGACTCCGGCGGTTTGTCCTTGCCGTTCCAGAGCGCGCCGATGACGTAGGCGCGGCGCGGGTCGCCGGCCTCGAAGGCGACCAGCACCTCGTCGTCGACATCGGGGATGAACCAGGAGCCGCGGTTGTCGCCGGCCATGAGCGTGGCCAGGCGCGCCCACAGCTCGCAGACCGCGCCGCCGGCGTCGGGCGACCAGGGCAGTTTGATCTTTATCCGGCCCTGGCCATCGGGGTCTTTCACGTCAACCACCAGCGCCGGCTGCACGCCGTGCCAGAGGCCGCCCCAGCCCTGGGCCAGGCGGGCCCGCAGCATCGCTTCGAGGACGGGCGGTTCGGCGACGATCATGCTCAGGCCCTGCCCAGCCAGGGACGCTCGACGACGAACTCGGTCCACAGGCCGTGCCCCGCATCGAAGCGGTGGCTGACCTCGACCACGTCGTACTTGCCCGAGAACAGCGGCCCGAGGCCGCTCAGGGTGACCTGCTTGCCGACCTGCAGCCGCGCGTCGGCATCGGCGACGCCGCGACCGCGCAGGAAGCGGCGCGCGAGCGCGCGCAGATGCGCTTCGGCCAGGGCGCGGCCATCACCGTCGTCGAAGGGGACGGCGTGGGCGATCGTGTCCTTGCGCTCGCCGAGCGCCTGCTGCAGCACGTCGGGCCCGCTCGTGCCCTCACCGGTTTCGGACGAGACCGCGCTTGCCGTCGCCTCGCTGGCCACCGCCTCCTTGGACGCGACATCCCAGCCGCCGCACACGACCGCCGTGCGCTGGTGCGCCAGATCGGCGAGGACCGAGAAGCGGCGCAGCCTTGCGCCGTGCACCAGCTCGAGCCGCGAGTCGTCGCGCGACGCGCGCGACGCTGCGTGCAGGGTCTTGCCTTCGAGCCAGACATCGGCATCGGCGGCGAGCGCGCGCGAGCGCAGGAACGCGAGGTCGCTCTGGTTCACCTGGACCAGCACGGTGTGGGTCGGCCCCGACAGGTTGACGTCGGCCTGCAGGCCGTGATCGTTGGCGAGCTGGTTGACGATGTCGCCGTCGCTGACACTCTCGAAGACGCGAGTGCGCCGTGTCATGCGCAGATCCTGGAGCCGGTCTTCGGCACGCACGACAACGGTCGGCGGGGCCGATTCGGGGAAGCGCCCTTCGAGGGCCATGATGCGGCCGTCGAACACCGTGGCGCTGCCGATGCGGACCAGGAAGTCCTTGCCGAACTCGAGCAGATCGCGGTCGAACCAGATGAAGCCGGTCGAGCCCTGGTGCTCGCCCCAGTTGCTGAACTCGGCCTCGCAGTGCCGGACGCCGTCGGCCGCCGAGCCGACCACGAGCCGGAGCAGCGCCGCGTCGAGGCGCGACTCGTCATTGCCCGAAACGGCGAAACCGGGGCGGGCGGAGGCGAGCGCGGCGCGGTCGGAATCCATGCTCAGTGGCTCCAGACGCGCAGCGCGTGCTCGGCGATCTCGGCGAGCAGGCGACGCAGGTCTTCCTCGTCGGGGAGCGCGGACGCCGCGCTCCGCGCGGGTGCCGCGGCTCCGCTCGCAAGCGCCCCCGGCGGCGTGTCGACCACCTCGAAATCGTTGATGACGACGGGCATTGCGTTTCCTTCAGAACAAGGGTCGCGCCGGACGCGCCGACAGGTCGATCAACTGGCCGGGCACGAGGAGGCGCGGGTTGTCGATGCCGTTGGCCGAGGCGATGCCCTGCCAGTCGACGCCGGCCGCACCCACCGCTGCGGCGAGGCCCTGCAAGGTGCTGCCCGACGCGGCCTGCGTCATCGGCGAAACGCCCGGCGCCTTCGGCCGGCCCGGGATACGACCGTCGCCCTGGAAGTCAGAGACCAGGATGGTCTGTTGCGACAGGCCGAGGGCGATGCTCGCGCGCAGCGGCTTGCCGTCGGGCGAAAAGAATTCGATCGTCTCCTCGATGCTGTCGACCAGGCCGTTGAACAGGAAAGATCCCCACGAGAAGCGCACGCCCGGCGGCAGGAACTTGGTCGGGTCGGCCTGCGACTTCTTCGGCGTGATGAAGTAAATGACATCCTGGGTCAGACGGCGCACGTCATCGACGCGGTCTTCGCCTTCGCCCATGGCGGTGACGTCGAACCAGAGCTGGACCGTGAGCTTGGTCGTGCCCGCGCCCACGAACTGGCGCCCCTGCGTGCCCTGCGCCTGGTCGGCCGAGCCGGTTGCCCCCGCAGTCCCGGCGGTGCTGCTGGTGTTGTTGTTCTGGATCTGGTTGGCGAAGGCGAGCTTGAGCGTGTCGGGGTTGAACTGCACGGTCACGGTCTTGCCGCCGCTCTGCGCGTCCTTGAGCTGGTCGTCGAGCTCGATCAGCTTGGCTTTGGCGGTGTTCTGCGCGGGCATGGTGGCTTTCTCGTCGACGCGGCTACTGGCCCGGCTTGACCGTGATGCGCTCGTAGGCGAGCTGCAGCTCTTCGACCGCGATCGCACCGTCCTTGGCGTTAAGCGTCGGCGCCTTCAGCTTGATCGGCAGGCAGCGCGACAAGACGAAGCGGGCGCGCTCCGAGGCACCGTCGGCGCCGTACAGAACGACCTCGGCCTCGGCGCGCAGGGTCGGGTCGGCGATGCTGTCGCTCATCCACTTCCAGAGGTCGAAGCTGGCGTCGGTCATGCCGCGCTTGAGGGTGAGCTGGCCGAGGGTGGCCGGGCCGGCGAGGCGGATCTGCCGATCGTTGGACCCGCCTTCCCGGATGGTCTTGATCTCCATGCCCATCTCGAGGCCGTCGCACTCCGAGAAGGCGGCGCTGACCAGCGGCGACGACGCGTCCGAGCGCACGATCTCGACGCCGAAGTTGAAGGCGCTGAAAGGCACGCTGTTCAAGGCCATCAGCGCGTCTCCCTGGCGACGAGACGCTCGCCGCTGCGTGCCAGGCGCACAGTGAGAAAGGTCAGCGGCAGCGCCGGAGCGACCTTGAGCTCGACCCAGAACTGGCCGAGGTCGTCGCGCTCGGGCGTGTTGACCTCGTCGCCGACCTCGACGCGGTAGGCGTCGCGAGCGGTCGCGCCGGCGAATGCGCCGCGCCGGAACAGCTCGTCCATCACCGCCTCGAAGCCGCGCTCGACCGTTCTGCGCAGGGTCGCGCCGTTCGGCTCGAACACGTAGGTCGCGCCACGGCGCAGGGCGAGGCGGCGCAGCAGCGTCATCAGCCGGCGCACGTTGATGGGACGCCAGTCGGCCTCCGGGCTCACGGTGTCGGCGGTCGAGAGCACGAAGCCGTGCGGGCTGGCCCGGACCAGATTGACCTGGGCGTCGAGCAGGTTCCGCATGTCGTCGCGCGAGGCCTCGTCGGAGAGCGCGACGACATCGCGCAGCGGTCGGTTGGCGACCGCCATCCAGGCACCGCGCTCGAGCGCGCTCGCGGCGAGCTGGCCGCAGGCGGCGCCGTCGGGCGGGCAGGCGACGACGGTGTCGACGCGCCGGGTCGAGGTCCACGGGTGATAGAGGGCGCCATGCGACAGCGCGCGCACCTCGTCGACGCCGATCGGGCCAGGCGCGAACGCCCCGGCCGTCGTCGCAGCGGGGTCGCGCAGCGCGCTCGCGTGCGCCACGGCATCGTCGAAGCGGTAGTGCTGCGGCAGGGCCAGCACGGCGAGCATGTCGCCGCGACCGGCCGCCGTGCGCAGCATCAGACGGTGCAGCGCCAGCAGGTTGTCGGGCGCCCACGGCAACGTCTCGTAGCCGCGCACGCCGACCGTGATCTGCACGGCAGGCGACCAAGGGCTCAGGCGCGGGCCGACGCTGCCGCGGACCCGATAGAACTGCGAGCCCGGCTGCTTGCCGATGACGGCGAAGTGCAGCGCCGGACCTTGGTAGGAAGTCGTCGCGACGGCGAAAGCGGCGTCGCCGGACTCCCGCAGCTCGTAGTCGAGGCCGGGCTCGGGCTCGGTCCACTGCAGGAGGTAGCTGCCGTCGGCGTCGGGGTCGGCGCGATGAACGAAGCGCGGTGCCGCCAGCGGCGTTGCGGCGCAGTCGCTGAAGTCGCGATCGCAGGCCGGCGCGGGCGCCGGCGCGGGGGCCGGCAGCTCGATCCAGGGCGGCTGCGGGTTCACGACCGGCTGCCAGCCGCACTGGACCGCATCGGGGACGGCCAGCAGTGTCGGCTCGTCGACAACACCGACATTGCTCGAACCGAAAGCGGCGTGCATGCCGCGCAAGGCACGAAGATGCGGGCCGAGGAAGCGCAAGGCTTCGGCCTGGTCGGCCAGCGTGTCGCTGCCCGGTTCGGCCAGCAGGGGCTCGGCGAACAGGGTCCAGGAATAGACATCGAGTCCGTCGCGCTGCAAGGCCGGACGGTCGTCACCGACCGGCGCCAGGCCCGGGCCGAACACCTGCTCGTCACCGAGCGGAATCAGCACGGCCTCGCCGTCGATCGGATCGAAGGCGAGCGGGAAACGGGTCGTGAGGCGGCCGAAGGTGTCGCGGCGCGTCAGCTCGAACGCTGCCGAGGCACGCGAGGCGGCTGCGTTCTCGCCCTCGGCGCCGAAGAACGCGAGGTCGTCGGGAAGATTGGCGATGCCCAGGCCGGCACTGTCCGGATCGACCGGCGCGGCCATGCCGAGCTTTTCGAGCGTGAAGTCGAGCTCGTCGCCGGTGCCGGCGCGCACGTCCAGACGCAGCCAGTCGGCGGGTCGCTCGCTGCCCACCGTCAGCCGGTGAACGAGGCGGGTACGCGCGACGTCGTTCCGGGCCCGCCAGAGCTTGCCGGAGAGCTCGACGCCGACCTGTCCATCGGCGGCGCCGGCCTGCGTCAGCATAGTCTCGCCGACCGTCATCCAGACGAGCTCCGTGCTGCCCGCGAAACGGATCGACAGCACGGCGCCGGTGCCGGGCTGACGATTCGCGGGGATGCGGCACCGCAGCGTGCAGCGGTCGTTCGCGTCCCAGGCTGCGTCGGCCGTGACCGGCGTCGCTTCGGCATCGAAGCCGGCGACTTCGGCGATCGTGCTCGAGCTCGCCGCGCCCGACATCGGCTCGACGCCGCTCACCGCCAGCAGGCGGACGCGGCGGCGCAGCCGGCCTCCGGCCTCGCTGGCCAGCCCGTCCATGGCGTCGATGCGCGCCAGCACCGGCGCCTCGCCCGCCATGCTGAAGCGCAGCAGCTCGCCGACGCGCAACGCGAGCGCGGCCGCTCCGAGCACGTCGACATCGGTGCCGGTGGCGCTGCCGCTTGCGGCGCGCACCTGGACGGTCTGGACGGCAAGACGCGTCGCGATGCGCAAGGTGTCGGCCCAGGAACCCGGGCTGCGCGCCGAGATCGACGCCGGCTCGAGCCGCCACGTGGCATCGCCCGCAGCGCGCCGCGCAAGCAGCAGGTTGGCGAGCGGAAACCGCGTCGTCACCGCTGCGATGCCGGCGACGCGGACGATCCAGCAACGACGCCCGCCCTGGCTGAAGAAGCCGCGAACGCTCGGGTGCAGCAGGCCGCCCACGTCGCTGCCGCTGGTGGGATCGCGGGCGAGCACGATCTCGACACCGAACACCGCCTCGAATTCGACCACGCTTTCCACCGCGACAGGCAGGTCGACCGGGCCCGAAGCCGCGAAGCCGACGAACAAGCCGATGTCCATGCGCGGCAAGGCCTCGCGCAGTGCCGCGGGCGGCACCTCGAAGCGCACGCCGGGCAGGCGTCTCTGGAGCGAGGTCACGTTGCGGATTCGGCTGAGCGGGCGGCGGGCGGCACCGTCACTCCATCTCCAGCCGCTCGTAGGCCAGGACCAGCTCTTCCATGGCCACGTCGGTGCCCTTGGCGTTGAACGGGCCGCTGGTGTGCTTGATGATCCGGGCGCGCAGCAGCTTCCAGCTCTGCACGACCTGGGTGTGGTCTTCGTTCTGCAACTGCAGCGTGACCGTGCGCAGCGCCGACTGGTCGCCGTTCCTGATCTGGTCGAGCCACTTGTAGAGCGAGAGCGAGCCGATCACGCCGCGTTTGAGGGTGACGTCGGTCGACTTGTTGAGGCCGGTGATCTTCATCACGCTGTTCTCGCGGCTGTTGCCGGTGCGGTACTCGGCCACCGTCACCTCCATGCCGATCCCGCTCACCTCCTGGAAGCCCGCCTCGGCGCCCTCCGTGGAGCCGGTGCCGAGGTCGACCAGGAAGTTGAACTGGACGTAGGGTCGTTCGCGTAGGACTGCCATCGTGTTCTCCTTGCAGGGGTTCGATCAGGCCTTGCGGTCGGCCGTCCACTGGCCGATCCGGAAGATCACGAACTCGGCGGGCTTGAGCGGGGCGATGCCGACCATGCAGATCAGCCGGCCGTTGTCGAGGTCGTTCTGGGTCATCGTCGTGCGGTCGCAGCGCACGAAGAAGGCCTTGTCGGGCTTGTCGCCGAGCAGCGCGCCGCTCTGCCACTCGTTGAGCAGAAAGTCCTCGATCGAGCGCCGCACGTTGGCCCAGAGCTGCTCGCCGTTGGGCTCGAACACGGCCCATTGCGTCGCCTTGTCGATCGAGTGCTCGACGTAGGCGAAGTAGCGCCGCACGTTGAGGTACTTCCATTCCTGGTCGGAGCTGATCGTGCGCGCGCCCCAGAGCCGGAAGCCCCGCCCCTCGAAGTAGCGGAAGCAGTTCACGCCTTCCGGGTTGAGCACTTCCTGCTGGCCCTTGTTGAGCAGCGTCTCGAAGCCGATCGCCAGGCGCACGACCTCGTTGGCCGGTGCCTTGTACACGCCGCGCTCGATGTCGCTGCGCGCGTAGATGCCGGCGACGAAGCCGCTCGGCGGCAGGTCGATCTCCTTGCGCGTGATCGGATCGAGCACCGTCACCCACGGGTAGTACAGGGCCGCGTACTTGGAGTCGAGCTTGGCGCGCATGCCACGCACGTCGGAGATCGTCTGGCCCTCCGCGCTGTCGAGGATGGACACGCGGTAGCGCATCAGCTCGGCGTGGGCGATCAGCAGGCCGGTGATGGTGTTGGCGTTGTCGCGGTAGGCGGCGTAGTTCCAGGTCGATCCGGGCGCCGCGACGATCGAGATGTCGTCGATGTCCTCGAACTGCTTCAGGCCCAGCGAATAGCCCTTGCGAAGGTCGGCCTCGCCTTCGAACTCGGCCGCGTCGGGGCGCATGCCGTCGTTGCCGCCGTCGAGCTGGAACTCGACGTAGACGCCGCGGGTCAGCTTGTCGGTGGGCGTGATGCCGCGCCGGACCTCTTCGGCGTTGGCTTCGAGCAGGCTGTGCGGGTCGTCGAGGCGAGGCGCGCCGTCGGCCGCGCCCGAGCCGAGCCCCGTCAGGACGTCGAAGGCGTCGCTGACCTGCTGGTCGTCGTAGGCGAACACCAGCGGCAGCTCGCGTGCGTCGGCGGTCGAGAACGGCGTGTCGCCGAATCGGGCGAACACCGAGTCGCTGCTGCCGCTCAGGCGATGGCGAGGGTCGATCGCCAGGTCGGACCAGGTCGCGATCTCGGTCTTGCCGTCGCGCGAGTACAGCGAGACCTGCAGGGTGACGACGCGCACCGAGTCGCCGGAGTCGGGCTCGGCGCTGGCGTGCAGGCGGCTCACGTCGATCAGGCCGCCACCGACCGAGGGCGAGGTCACCGTCATCGGCTCGAACTGCCAGATCGCCTGCTCTTCGTTCCAGTGCGCGATGTGGAAGGCGCCGGTCGCGTCGGTGGGCGAGCCCTGCTCGCGGATCCACACGAGATCGAGGTCCTTGACCGAGCGCAACGTCGCGAACGGACGGCCGGTCACCGGATCGGTGTCGGAGACGAGGACGTTGGCGCTGCCCTTGAGCGTCAACCTCACCCGCAGGTTGGCGGCGGCACCGGGGTGGCGGGCGCGGATCCGGACGCCGCCGGTCTGCGCCGGATCGACCCGGGCGTAGCCGTCGACGTACAGCGGGCCGACCTTGTCCACTGCGCTGGTCTCGTCGTCGACGCGGATCGGCGCGAACTTGCCGGACAGCGGCTTGAAGATGCGCGAGATGTAGAGGCGCTTGCCGCCCTCGGTGAAGAAGGCGCGCACCGCATGCCAGAGGAAGTTCGGCGCGTCGCTCGCGTCGGAGAACTGCAGGTCGCCGCCGCTCGTGAACGGGTCGTAGGTGCGCTCGAACTCGGCCAGGCTGGTGACGATGTCGGGGTCGAGATGAACCGGGCCGAAACGCGTCGATCCGATGAAGCCGGTTGTCGTCGTCGACACGCCCTCGATGCTTTTCGCGCGATAGGACGTTTCCTCGACGAACACGCCGGGTGCAAGGTACTCAGGCATCGAAAGTCTCCTTGGGTGAGCGCTGCACGTCGAAACTCAGGCAGCAACGAACAGGAACGATGAATCGGCGCTGGCGACGATCAACGGCTCGCCGGCGCGCAAGGGGATCGTGGCGAGCGGCGCCGGCGGCGATCGGACATCGAGCAGCCCGACCTCGGGCTGGCCGTGGATGTCGCAGAGGTCGGGCACGGCGTCGGCGCGATGCGCCGGGCTCCAGTACGCGCGCAGCGACACGTCCCAGGCCATGCGGTCGAAGCCGGCCGGCGGCGAGGCGCGCCGCGTCGGCTCACGCGGCGCCGGCTGCGAGCACAGCAGCAGCAGGCTGCCGTTCGCGTCGGCGACGCCGATGCCCAGGCGGGCGGCACCGAGCCAGAGCTCGACGCGGGCCCAGCTCGCCGGGCGCTCGGCGTCCGAGGCGAGGCGCAGGTCGGCGCGCACGACCGCCAGCGCGCCCGGCAAGGGCCGGGTCGGCGCGCTGTACAGCGGCACGTGCGGCGTGGCGTCGTAGGGCGACGCCGACAGGCAGGCCGGCTCGAACAGGCCGTCGCTCGGCAGCTCGAGCGCGACGTTCGTGTCGACGTAGCGGCTCAGCAGGTCGTGAACGACGAGACTGAACCGTCCCGGGTCGCTGCCGGGCGAAGCCAGATCCGGCTCGGCGAAACCGTTCATGCCCGGCAAGGCATGGGCGACGAACACGCCGCTCGGATTCGCCCGCAGGCGCAATGGCCTGGCCGGTCGCTGCGCGTCGAGAAGATCCACGCGCAGTCCGTCGGCGACGACGCGCCGGTCCAGCACGTCGCGGAACTGCACGCCGAGCGGCGCCTTGCGCAGCACGCGGTCGAAGTCGGGCCGAAGCTCGCGCGTCATTGCGGCGCCTCGGTCTGTTCGGTCCCGAAGCGCAGGTCGCGCGTCTGCACCAGGGCCTCGTCGCGCATCGTGATGTCGGACTCGATCATCACCATGCGAACGCTGTAGATGACCGAGGTCTGCCAGCGGTGCTTGAACTTGTCCCACAGGCCCAGGTAGTCGGCGATCGCGGGCGAGTCGCAGTAGACCTCGACCGCTTCGTCCGGGTCGAAGGCCGGATGCTCGCGCCGGCTGAGCGACTGGTTCAGCACCGACGCCGGCAGCACCGCGTTGTCTTCGAGGAAGCGCATCGCCCAGCCGAGCAGGCGCAACTGCCGCTCCGGCTCGGTAGCCCAGGGCGTGAGCATGAAGCTCAGGTCGAGCGGAAGCGAGGGCCGCTTGCGGGTGCCGTCGGCGCGACGCCGCGGAGGCTGGTTGCGCAATACCGTGTTCACGGTGACGCGGTACATCATCAAGGAGAAGCCTTCGCTGACCGGCGGCGTGAAGTCGTGGCTGCTGTACAGCGCGAAGGTCGGCGTGCCGCTGAACTCCTCGCGCGGACACTGCTCTTCGATCAGGCGCAGCAAGGTCCTGGCCACTGCGGCGATCGCGACGTAGCTCGCCATCCCTCATCGCCCGCGGTCGCCGCCGACGAATCCCGGCCCACGCCCATAGGCCGCGTTCGGCCCGAAGGGCTCCAGTTTCCGCACCACGCCATCTCCTTCGAGTTCTGCCAAGGCCTGCTCCACGGAACGCAGCGACACCTCGCCGTGCGCAGGCGCGATCCACCAACGCTGAATTCCCTCCGCCGTATCCGCAGCGCGCGGGTGCTCGCCGAGATAGCGACGGATGAGCTCAGCGACACCGCCCTTCTCGGAAGCCGAAGCCTCTGGCTTCATCGTGACCGCCGTCCCGAGTGATCCGTGCCCGTTTCATTGCAAATAGCAGTCCAGCGAGCATGCGCGCGCGATCCCTTTGAAATCAACGACTTGGCGAAGGCAGCGACAGAGGGGTGAGGCGGCGGCGCCTCAGGGTCGAAGCGCAGTGATCGGCGCGGTCTCGCCGGGGGCGGCCCGTGCGGCGCGCGTGCCTCAGCTGCGGCGATTCCGCCCTGTCAGGTCTGACAGGTGTCGTCGCGGTTCAGCGGCGATTCGCCGAAGGAGCCGCGCTGCAGACCGTACTTCTTCACCAGCCGCCCGAAGCGGCTGCGCTCCTTGCCGGCCAGGCGCGCGGCGAGGC